>CAYUWD010000026.1:0-7818 GCA_964448235.1 uncultured Bacteroidales bacterium
AAGATAACACTTTTACACCCAAAAATGTGTTTTATTTATGAATTTTTCGGGTTAATAAATGCTCAAGATTATCAAATTACTTTTACCGGGTCAGGACAAAGTACTTCTGTTGAAAGTGTTTATGTTGAAAATCTAACACAGGGAACTGAGATCACATTGGCTGGTTCGGATGTTTTACATTTGGTAGGAACAGTTGGCGTTTCCTCTCAAATATACATGGATAAAAAATTAAATATTTATCCAAATCCTATAAAAGAGTCTTGTAAAATACAGTTCTATAGTGAGAAACCGGATAATGTGAAAATTGAAGTTTTTGATTTGAATGGTAAGATTATAGAGAATTATTCCTGTAATATAAGTTCAGGGATGAATATTTTTGAAATGTCAGGTTTTTCTAAAGGTATTTATACTTTAAGTGTATCAACAAGCGAATGGCGGAAATCTTCAAGTTTTATTTCTGTGAATGATATTATAGGTAAAAATCATGTATTTAAAAATGTTAGCAGCAATACGTTGGAGCCAAAAAACAATATGGCTTTAAAAAGTACTAAGAATCTCGTTCAAATGCAATATAATAATGGAGATATTCTATTATTAAAAGGTGTTTCGGGTGATTATGCTCGTATTTTAACAATTGTTCCCTCTCAAACACAGTCTGTTGATTTTGAATTTGTTGAATGTACTGATTTAGGTGGAAATAATTATGCTGTTGTTACAATAGGTGCTCAAACATGGATGGCAGAAAACTTAAAATATTTACCAAGTGTTGTTGGTCCCAACACAGGTTCCGAAACAACTCCATATTATTATGTATATGATTACAATGGTACAGATGTAACAGCAGCCAAAGCAACAGAAAATTATGCAACCTACGGCGTGTTATACAACTGGCCTGCGGCTATGCATGGTTCTGCTAGTAGTAGTGCAAACCCAAGCGGCGTGCAAGGGATTTGCCCCGATGGTTGGCATTTACCCAGCGATGCCGAATGGACACAATTAACTGATTATCTCGGAGGAGAAAGTGTCGCAGGTGGTAAACTTAAAGAAACCGGAACAACTCATTGGAACAGCCCAAATACTGGTGCAACCAACGAAATCGGCTTTACAACCCTTCCGGGTGGCATTCGTGAATACAGTGATCATTACTTCATTGGCGACGAAGGTTACTGGTGGAGTGCTACTGAGTATGATATCGATCTCGTTTGGTTTCGGGAATTGAACTACTATACTAGTGATGTAAGCAGGGGCATCAGCTATAAGGATTATGGTTTATCTGTCCGTTGCATAAAAGATTAAATATAATGAGATTTTAAATACCAAAAACCTACAATTCATAACAGTTTTAATTTTAGTACAATTAAAAAGTAGGTTTAGCCTCCTGAAATGGGAGGTTTTTTTATAAATGTATATAAAAAATACCTGAATTCAGGTATTGATAGTGTTAGATATATGCTTTTAATTTGTAATGTAGTTTTATAGTGACAATTTATTTGTCACACAATTTATTGCTTAATTTTACAATTAAGTAGTTTTTTCAAAAGATTTAGAGCCTTCATAAAAATGGAGGCTTTTTTGCTTATTAAGTATAATAAATACCTGAATTCAGGTATTGTAAGTTTAATTTATTGTAGATAAGTTTACAGTATATTAATCTTAAATAAAACGTTATGAATAAGAATTTACTTTTATTAGTTTTTAGTTTATTAGTTTGGAATACAGTGTGCTTTTCACAAGTTATGTATTCTGATGATTTTGAATCTTACACAGTTGGTAATGGTGTTGCAAATGAAGAGGGAACATGGTGGAATACTTGGAGTGGAACTCCCGGTTCAGCTGAAGATCCTACTATTAGCGATGCTTATGCTTATGCAGGTACGCAATCAGTTAAGGTAAGTGGAACAAATGATGGAGTTATAGAGTTTGCCGATTTAACAACAGGTAGATACAGAGTAGAGTTTTATATTATGGTACCTGATGGTACATTAGGTTACTATAATATTATGCAAAACTTCAATGAGGAAAATGTAGATTTGGCATGGGGGATGCAAGTCTTCTTAGAAGAAGGATTGATGACAATTGATGGTGCTGGCGCAGCTGCTGCAACTTATGAATATACTCCCGGAGAGTGGTTTAAAGTTCAACATTTTATTGATTTAAACAGCGATTGGGTTGATATGTATATTAATGACGAGTTAATACATGCATATCAATGGAGTAAAGGAACATATGATGTTGGAGATGGGTTAAATAAATTGGATGCATTTAACTTTTATGCATGGGATAACGATGGTGCTGGTACACCGGAATACTATATGGATAATTTTTTAATTGAGGAGGTTGAGACTCCTTATCCACCAACGGATTTTCAATATCTAATTGAAAACACTAATGATATAGTTCTTTCGTGGAATGCTCCAATAGAAGGGAGCCCTGAATCATATGCTATTGCTAGAAATGGTCAGGTTATTGAAACAACTGACCAACTAACATATTCTGACTTAAATTTATATCCAGGTAGTTATGAATACACCCTTTTTACATATTATGGAACAAGCTCAGGCTACTCTGCACCATTGACACAAAATGTTGATATATTAGGTGGTGTTGAGACAGAATTAGTTGTTATAGAGGCTTTTACAAATACAACTTATTGTGACCCGACCTGCGGTGTAATATCAGGAGCTACTAATATGATGGTAAATGAAGGTCTGGATGTCGCAGTGATAGAATATCATAACGATGGAGATTATTATTTTGATTTCTATAATGCACGATCTATTATTTATGGTGGGGCATCATTTCCGATTACATATTTCAATGGTCAAAACGAGTTTGTGGGATATAATAGTACAGCACAGGAACAAAATGATGTATATGATTCACGATATGCAATTCAAAAAGACAAAAAGTCGGTTTATACAATCGATTCGTGGGTAGAGCCTATTTCATCATCACCTAGCTATTTTTATACATTACATGTTGATGTTGAAGAAATTTTTGATTATGATCAAGATAATTTAAAACTTTTTACTGTACTAACTGAATCAAATATTTCACATGAGTGGGCAACATTAACAGAAGTAGATTTTGTTGCCAGAGAAATGTTCCCGAATGAAAATGGAATAGCTTTAGATTTCACAATTGAAACAAGTTTCTCTGATGAAATTTCTGTTGAGGTTGATCCTACTTTATATGATGTTGATAACTGTGAGCTTATTGTATTTGTTCAGAACACCGAAACCGGTCAGATATTTCAAGCTAAAAAACATGAGTTGAGTTCTTTTGAGGGAGATGATATTGATGAGTGTCTACCAAATAGTCTTGGTTCAAATCCATGGGGTTCACCTTTTATGTCAGCATCATCTGAAGTTTCTGAAGGATATGCGATAGCAACTTCTTTCCAAACAACTGGTGGAATAATAGAAACAGTTAACACATGGATGATGCCTTTGTATAACTCTGGTTCTGGATTTGTTTTTTGTGATTCTGAAAATCCTATGTTGGTAAATGTTTATTTTATAGAAAGAGAAGGTGATGAGATGGGAGATACTTTGTATTCTTTCACAAATTTATCAGCTGACTATATTGATTCCGGTTTAGAATACAATAGCGGTCCTGTTCAATTTATGTCTATTGATTTGCCATATGGTGTGGATATGACTAGTGGTTTTATTTTAATTGAAGGAGTCAGTATGAGCGATCCTAATTGTTCTTTTTATTGGATAAATAATGGTGAGACAGATAATATTTCATATCGACTTGTTGATGGTGAATGGAACTATTCTTCGTATGGTTATACATATTGCTTTGGCGGTGTTGCACCTGATTGCACTCTTCCATTAGATTTATCAGCAACCACCACTTTAAACACAGCTGAACTTAGCTGGACTAGCGACGGTGATACGTGGAACTTAGAATGGGGAGAGTACAACTTTATAATGGGAGAAGGTAATAATATTTCTGGAATTACAGAAACCCTTTATTCTTTAGGTTCACTTGAAGAAGGTACTATTTATGATTTTTATGTTCAAAATGATTGTGGAGCTAATGGTACAAGTGAATGGGTTGGACCTTTTACTTTTACAACAGAGTGCGGTGTGGCTAATAGCTTAAATGAAAGTTTTGAGACCTATGTTCCTCCTGCTTGCTGGACTGCTTATCATGGTACATCTAATTACTGTGATTGGGAACAAACTTCAGAATATGCTTATAGTGGAGAATTTAGTGCAATTGCAGGGGCAAATAATTATCTTCAAGAAAAATGGTTGATTACAGGTAAAATTACTATTCCTGATAATTCTAAGCTTGTGTTTTATACTACAGATGTTCTGCCGGAGGATAATGGTTCTTCACTTGAATTGAAAATATCAATAGGCAGTAATCCAACATCTACTTACATGTATACCGATATATTTACTATTTATGAAAATGATATCAATAACACAGTATTTAGTTTATATGAATATGATATGTCTGCTTATGCAGGATCAAGTGTTTATATAGCATTTGTGTGGAATAATGGTATGAATAATGTTGAAAATTGGTTGCTTGATGATGTGTCTTTAGTCTCACTAACTGGCTTTGAAGAAGACTTTAGGAATGAAATTAATATTTATCCAAATCCAACAACTGGGATTGTAAATGTTGAAAGTGAAAAGACTGATCTTATAAGGAATATTGAAGTTACTGATATTAAAGGTCAAAAGGTTAGCTCATCTGAAGTTAATAATTCAGTTGTAGAATTAGATTTAACTAAATATTCTAAAGGTGTTTATTTTGTAAAAGTTACTACAAATGAAGGAGTTTATAATGAAAAGATTATTGTTGAATAGTATTCCCTGAATAGAAAAATTCTCGTAACAATATTTTTTGTAACTTAAATTGTACTTAAACCTCCTGTAATGGGAGGTTTTTTATTTTTGTAATGTAACCTTGTTAAAATAAATATGAATAAATTTTTACTTGCAATAATACTTGGTCTATTTCTTTTCTCCTGTAATAATGACCAAAATCATAGCCTTCATAATGCTTCTGATGCGTCCCAATCTTACTACAATAATGCAAAGGAGGAGGTAATAAATTTTAACGATTCTGTCCCTAATATTAAAGTTGATGATGAAATCTTATATCTACTTAATGTCGAAGGTTTTGCAATAAGGACTGGTTTTATGCTTGATACTCCTAAAAAGAAATCAGGGACTATTATTCAGTTAGACGGAAAAGCAGATATAATTCATGCACGACATGTTGATACACTGACGTCCAGAGTCTTCATAGAGTTTTCAGATGAGTTTTATCATGATACCCTTATCTATGAAGACGATAATTACTATTATGTATTTATGAACTACAAAGAAATGCCAGCTGTATTAGATATTCTAAAACAGGAGAACTCAGAGATTAAATTTTGGTTAAAAAAGACTTCAAACGGTAAAGTCCTCTCTGAACTATATTTCTACAAAAACTTAAATGTTGAGTAAAAAGAATAATACTGAGCTTAAAGTTTTTAAAGTTGTAAAGAAATAGCAAAAAGCTGATTTGAATAACGTTCTTAAAACTTCTGTCTTCCGTCCCCGGTCTTCAGTCTACTTCAGTCTTCTTACTTCCAACTTCTAACTAATCATAATACCCAATAGAAACAGGTGTTCCAAATCTAATTCCTAGACCTGTTATAATAGGTCTTTGTTTGTATTCATTTGCAAAATAAATAATGAGCTGTAGAGAATAATATTCCTGATATTAAAGCTTGTGTTAATTACAAGTTTTAATGTTTGATACGTAAAATGAATTGTGTAGAAAGTAAAATATATGTAAAATTGTATTGTGTAATAAACAAAAAATAGCTATATTTGTGTTGTTTAAGATACTTATTATGGAAAAGCTAAGAAAGAGACATGTTGGTTTAATTGATAAAACTACATTAGATTTTCAAAGATATTTAATTAATGAACTTCCGTGGAATAGGCAACTAATTGGCATAAAGGGTTCTCGTGGTGTAGGAAAAACGACTCTATTGTTGCAATACATTAAAACTAGATATCAACAATCTGACAAAGCTATTTATGTGTCTTTAGATGATATGTATTTTGCTGAGAATAGTTTGCTGGAATTTACAGATGAGTTTGTAAGTAAAGGGGGAGAACACCTGTTTGTCGATGAAGTACACAAATATCCTAATTGGAGTGTGGAATTGAAAAATATTTATGATTATCATCCCAAATTGAAAGTAGTATTTACAGGCTCTTCTTTGTTAGAGATTTTAAATTCCAGAGCTGATTTGAGTAGAAGGGCATTGGTTTTTAATTTGCAAGGACTTTCTTTTAGGGAATTTCTTTTGTTTCGACATAAAATTCGTACAGATAGTTTGAGTTTTGAAGATGTTTTATCTAATCATACAGAGATAGCACTTGATATTTCTAATAAGTTTAAACCCCTTGCTTATTTTGATGAGTATTTAAAAACCGGTTACTTCCCATTTTTTGAAGGAAATCATAATTTATATTATAAACAATTGCAGGAAGTTTTAAACATGATTTTGGAAATAGAGTTGCCATTATTACGAAATACTGATATTTCAATAGTAAGTAAGATTAAGCAATTATTGCTAATAATCAGCAGATCTGTTCCTTTTAAACCTAATATTAGTTCTATTGCCGATAAAGTTAAGGTAACCAGAAAAACGATTTTAGATTACATAACCTATCTTAACGATGCAGGTATTCTGAGTCTTATTCATAAAGATTCACACGGGGTTAGTTTACTTCAAAAGCCTGAAAAGATATATTTAGATAATACAAACTTAGCATATATGTTGGCAGAAGATACTCCAAATATTGGTAATCTAAGAGAGACTTTTTTCCTAAATCAAGTTTCTCAAAATCATGATGTTAGTTATTCTGAAAAAGGAGACTTTCTTGTTGATAATAAATATACTTTTGAAATAGGAGGTAAGAGTAAAACTAATAAACAAATTATTGATATCCCTGATGCATATAGAGTTGTAGATAATATTGAATATGGATTTGAGAAAACTATACCATTATGGCTTTTTGGATTTCTATACTAATCATAATACCCAATAGAAACAGGTGTTCCAAATCTAATTCCTAGACCTGTTATAATAGGTCTTTGTTTGTATTCAACTCCTCCACCTCCAATATAAACCTATGCTACCGCACGAATCCTTTTTGTGGGATGTATTATGGTCTATTAATACTCTATTAATTGCTGAGAATATGCAAAATTGATATTGAGAAAATGCATTATGCAGAATACAAAATATTTCTAAAATTGTATTTTGGAAAATCTCATAAAATCTCATAAATAAATAATGAAATATTGAAAATAACGCATAAAACAATAATAGAATATTGAAAATCCTCATAAAAATCAATATTGAATTAAGTAAATTACTATATTTGTGAAAAAATAAGTTTATGATTGAAAGAATATATAATAATTCTAATAATGCTGTGTCAAGAGTTCCGTTGAGTTTTGAAAGATATTTGTCAGGTGAAATAAACTGGAATCATAAATTGATCGGAATAACAGGAGCAAGAGGAAGCGGTAAAACTATTTTATTACTGCAGCAAATGAGAAAAATTTTAGGACATGGAAAGCAAGCTCTTTACGTTAGCATGGACGATATCTACTTCTCCGAAAATAAATTAATCTATTTTGCCGAAGATTTTGTGATAAATGGAGGAGAGTACTTGTTTCTTGATGAGGTACATAAATATAAAAATTGGTCGCAGGAATTAAAAAATATTTATGACTTAATTCCTGATATAAAACTCGTATTTACAAGTTCGTCCGCTC
>CAYUWD010000026.1:7839-12627 GCA_964448235.1 uncultured Bacteroidales bacterium
ACGATCTTGCAGGATTGTCGTTCAGAGAGTTTTTAGAACTAAAATACAATCTAAAGTATCCTGTTCTTTCACTAGATCAAATACTCGAAAATAACCAGAAAATCTATTCGCAAATTGTGTCTGAGATTAAAATTATTCCTAAATTTCAGGAGTATCTAAAAGAGGGGTACTATCCTTTTTTTAAAGACTTAAATTCTGATTATCTTAAACAATTATCCACTACAATAAACCTTGTTTTGGAAAGCGATTTACCCGCAATTCATAATATTGATTTTAATTCGATAATAAAATTGAAGAAATTGTTGTCAATTCTCTCCAGAATAGTTCCCTACAAGCCTAATGTTGAGAAACTTGCCAGCCAGATTGGAACAACTCGACCAACCTTACTAAAATATTTGTACTTTCTTGATAAAGCTCAAATAATCAGACTTCTGAGTAAAGATTCACACGGAATTAACTACCTGAATAAACCAGATAAAATATATCTTGGAAATACTAATTTGGCTTATACTTATGGCTCGGATAAAACAGATGCAGGTAGTATTAGGGAAACATTTTTTCTAAACCAGCTTTCTGTGAAACATAAAATAACTTATCCAAAAGTTGGAGATTTTTTTATTGATGATGATTATTTATTTGAAATTGGTGGTAAAAATAAATCAAAGAAGCAAATTGCTGGTCTTGAAAATGCTTATGTATCATCTGATAATATTGAGTACGGATTTGGAAGAACTATTCCAATCTGGATTTTTGGATTTCTATACTAATCATAATACCCATATGTGATTGGGATCCCAAATCTAATTCCTAATCCAACTAAAATTGGGCGATGTTTTAGGATAAGGTATGAATTTACATTAACAATATTGTTCGTGCCATGCATGTACTTTACATCTGCAAAAGCAATAATGTTCGGTTTAAATCTGTATTCAATTCCACCACCAATATAAACTCCAAAATTAAATTTTTTGTATAAATTCGTGAAGCTATCATCAATGCGGTTAATAAGTATTCCGTCAACTTTGTATGGAACATCTTGAGTAAAATAGGTGTGTTCTTTTAGTAAAATATCAATATCTATACCTGCGGAGAGGTAAACATTAAATTTGTTTCTTCCTAAGTTATAATTTAAACCTAATGGGATATTTAAATAGTTAAATTTGTAATTTGTGGAATAATATCCTATTGATGTTCCATATTCGTTAAAATATTCCATGTCAGCAAGATATCCTTTCTGAATAAATGCTATTCCTGTATTTATACTAAACTCTCTATTGGGTTGTAACCACAATTTCATTCCAAATGAATTTCCTAACAATGGAGTAGTGGTGGAAGTATAACCCATAATTCTTGCATAACTAGCACCTCCCCAAGCACCAACATAAAGTGTAGAATCAGATTTTACTTTCCAGGCAAATGTGCTTATTGAGATAAGCACACCAATAAAAATAACTATTCCCTTTTTTAAAAAATTAGTTTTCATTTTTATTGCTTTTTGATTTTATAGTACTTTTAATGATTTTTCCGTCTAAGATTGTTTCAATTTCGTCACCATCTTCAATTTTTGTGTTTTTTGTAATAACTTTATTATTATGTTTCGTTATTGAAAATCCACGTTTCAAAACTTTAATTGGGTCAACTAATCTGATGTTTTGTTCAAACATTAGTAATTTTTGTGTTTCATTTTGCAAATCAAATTTGACTTTTGTGACAATCTTATTTTGTAATTGATTCAAAACAGTATCATGCTGTTTTAAATGAAATTTTGAAGTACTTGATATTCTATTCTCAAAATCATGTATAAGACTTTTTTCCGAATTTATTCTTTGTTTTAAGCTGTTATTTAAACGATAAAACAGCCTGTTACAAGATTCGTACTTATCATTTATTATTTGCTTTGTTCGATGAATACCCAGACTGAGATTAGTTAGATAGCTTTCATTTGTTTTTAATAGTTCCTTGGCAGAATATATTATTTCGTCCCCCAAGTTGATAATTTCAGATTCAAATAAAAGATTATGTTCAATAATAAAATTGGCTATAGCTGTAGGCGTTTTTACCTGAGTGTGTGCAACCATGTCAGTTATAGATTCATCTCTGTCATGTCCAATGCCAGTAATTACCGGAATAGGTATTTGTGTTATATGATATGCAATATTATAATTGTCAAAATAACTTAAATCGCTTTTTGATCCACCACCTCTTAAGATTGCAATTATATCAAATGTTTTTTCAGAATCAAAAATGTTTATTAAAGCTTTAACAATTGAATTTTCGGTATTTTTTCCTTGCATATCGGCTTCAAAAAGAAAAGATGAAAAAGCATAAGTATATTTATTTTTGTTTAATTGATGAACAAAATCTTCGTATCCTGCTGCTGCGGAAGATGAAATTACTGCTATGTTTTTGATAGCTAAAGGTAATTTTAGCTCCTTATTCATATTTATGACACCTTCACTTTTTAGTCTGTCAATTATTTCTTTTTTTCTTTTTTCAAGATCTCCCAGGGTAAAAGATGGTTCAATATCTCTAACATTTAATGATAATCCATAGAGTTCATGGAAATCAACACTTACTCTTACCATTACTTTGATGCCTTCTTGCAGTTTATAGCCTGTTACACTATAGAAATATGCTTCAATCATTTGATATTGAGTTGACCATATTGTAGCTCTTGTTTTAGCTATTATCTGATCATAGTCGTTTGCTTTCTGTATAAATTCAAGATAACAGTGGCCACTGCGATGTCTGTTAATGCTGTTAATTTCGGCAATTAACCATATTGTTGAATCAAATGTCTTCTCAAGACCAGACTTAATCTTTTTGTTTAATTCGTATAATGTAAGAGTATTTTTAGGCATTTACTCAATTTTTATGAGTTTGTCTGTAAATCGTGTATTATTATAATTCACTGTAATTATATAAATTCCTGATTTGAAACGCGTAAAATCTTTTATATTAAGTGTGATATCTTTATTTTTTGCTGTATGTTCCATCCAAAAATAGGTCTTTTTTCCATTAATATCGCTTACTGAAATTTCTATTGAGTCACCTGGATTGTTAACAAATTGAATATTGAAATTATCAATAAATGGATTTGGATATAATGAAAAGTTTCTTTTTGGTAATATATGTTCTCCTTTTTCAAGGATAAGTTGAGCAATATCAAAATCAGGAATACCGTAACCGAGATATATAGTAGGAGTATTATACAGATGTCCTGATTTTTGTATGGCATTTATAATTTCCATATTTGTTTTTTCTGGATATTTTTGCCATAAACATGCAATCATACCGGCAAGTAATGGAGTCGAAAATGAAGTTCCGTTACCATTACCAATATTTCCACCTAATTCTTGATTATATGTTCCACCTCCCATAGCAACGAGATCTGGTTTTACTCTTCCATCATAACTGGGTCCGATAGAACTAAATGCGGCATATGATTCATCTGACCAAACAGCACCGGCAGTAATAATGTCCTTAGCATCACCTGGAGCAGCTATCCATGGGTGTTCTTCTTCATCGCCACTATTTGCAGCAGCAACAACAACTAGCATTCCTTTACTGGATGCAACACGAGCTCCAATACTAATAGCAGCATGTTCTCCGTCTAAATCTTCATATGCATGATCGAATTCAGGTGTGTCAAAATCAACATAACCAAGAGATACATTAATAATATCCGCACCCATACTATCCGCAAATTCGGCAGCAGAAATCCAGTTTAATTCCTCTATAAAGGTTTCAGTTGCAGGTTCTTCTGACATTAATAATAAATATGATGCCTCTGGAGCTGTACCAATTAGATTGCCGGGATAATTAGCAGCTAAAATTGATAAAACTCTCATGCCATGAGTGCTGTGGTCATAAACAGTATCACCTCCGTATACAAAGTTCTTAGTAACTAAAACTCTGCCATCATTGTATAATGAGTCGAAAGAAGGTAAATCAGGCAAGCCTGTAAATCCTGCATCTGTAATTGCAATCATCATTCCCTGACCACGATAACCGTCGTTATGAAGCTTATGAGCATTATGCATTTTTATTTGAACTGCGCAATCTCCATAATTGTAAAAATCAAATTCGTCATTCTTTGAACTATATTGTCGATTTTTTATGATTTTATATTTGTTATCTATTGTAACAGATTGGCCTTTCGGATAAGGTACATATTTATTATAATTACTTACGAAACTTAGATGCGTAATTGTATCAATAAGTTCAGTATCTAAAGTATAAACAGTGACAAAATTAAACCATTTTGATACATTTAGAATTTCTAAACCCAGAGACTCTAATGAATCAACATATGCTTGTGTTACCGGCAAGTCTGTCTCATTTAGTAATATTCCTTGGTTAGCTCTTCTTTGTAGTGCTCTTTCACTCAAAAACTCTTCCGGGTTATCCAGACTGTAACCATTGTTATTTTTATCAGTAAATTCAATGCAGTACTTATTTGTAGATACTTGTGCAAAAACAGATATCGATATAAATAATCCAATAATTATTCCTGTGATTTTCATTAGCTTTTTGTTTTATTAACAATATTTTAGTGCATAATTTTGCAAGTGTCTTGCGAAGATAGTAAGAAATGTTGTAATACCTGTATCATGTTAACTAAAAGTATGATAAATGTAAAAAATCTTTTATTTTTAGATATCCTTACTTAAGGTTTAGTGCTTCATACTTGTCCGCAGTTTATGAGTGAGTTGGCATCATGCTGCGAATGTGTCGTGCTTGTTAGTGTCCACATTAGTGTGTGTGCATCATGGTACGAATGTGTCG
>CAYUWD010000026.1:12727-32148 GCA_964448235.1 uncultured Bacteroidales bacterium
TTTATGTCCTACGGGCAAAAGTTTGACAAATGTATTATTTTTATGAGTGAGTTGGTATCATGCTGCGAATGAGTCGTGCTTGTTAGTGTCCACATTAGTGTGTGTGCATCATGGTACGAATGTGTCGTGTTTGGTAGTGTCCATATTAGTGTGTGTGCATCATGGTACGAATGTGTCGTGCCATGATAGTGTTGTGCAAATTAACTTAGTATTTATGTCCTACGGGCAAAAGTTTGACAAATGTATTATTTTTATGAGTGAGTTGGCATCATGCTGCGAATGAGTCGCGCCATGATTGTGTTATGCGAACGAAATGCAACACGATAGTGTCAAACCATGATTGGGAAGAATAAAATATTATTCCCCGATACCAACTAGTTCCTGAATATAAATTGTTCCAGTTGTTATTCTCTCTTCGACAGGAATTTCAAAGATAACTTCTTGAGAATTTATATAGGTTTCTTCTTTGTATATGAGTCCGGTGTGTAATGCATATACTTCATATGCAATATCTTTATGTATTAGAGATTCTGAAGAATCCTGATAGATAAAAAGGCATGAATCAAAAACATATTCTTCTGTAGAATATGGGATATTGAAGGAAGTGACAGAAAAAGTTTGATTGTCCAGTTCGTTGTATAGATTTCCGTTCCAGCTGTAATTTTCTTTAAGAGGGAAACGAATTTTTATCAGTCTATAGTTTTCTTCAACTTTTTCGGCAGTGTTTTCTGTTAATTTCGCTGTCCAGACACTATGTATTATCCAATCTTCAAAATCATTATTTCTGCTGTATCTTTCAATTCGATATGCAGTATCATTTTCGTTATCTATTAGTGGAATATCTACAATCTCTTTAATGAAGTAAATGGTAGTATCGTAAACATCTGAAGGTTTGTCAATGTATATATCTGTGATTTTATAAATTAATGTATTGCCTTTTTCCAATGGGAAATATTCATTGCCCCAAAATACTTCTTTGCTTATATTAGTTTCTTTTACACAAGATGTGAAAAAAAACAAAAATAGGGCTGACAATATGATAATAATTTTACTCATAAAGCAAATTTACAAAATTTTTGATATAATTCCACCAAGAACAACATCATCGTCTTCATAAACTACTGCCGATTGTCCGAGAGTTATTGCAGATACTGGCTTATTAAAAGTAATTATGATTTTGTCTCCATTTTGAACTAAACTACACTCTTCTCCATGATTATTATACCTTATTTTACAAGTAGTTTTTATATTTTTGGGAATACTCTCATATTTCATTAAATTGAAATCTTTTATCTCAAATTTTGATTTTAAAAGCTCATCTCTTTTACCTATAGTAATTGTGTTTGTGTCTGCATTTATGTTTAAAACATAGGCAGGGTATCCCATTGCAATATTTAATCCTTTCCTTTGACCAATTGTGTAAAATGGATATCCTTTATGTTGTCCAATTATTTTTCCTTCAGAATTGACAAAATTTCCAGTTCCGATTTTAGTGTCAATATTTGGGATTCGTTCTCTAAGAAAAGAACGATAATCATCATTTGGGATGAAACATATTTCTTGACTTTCTTTTCTTTTAGCAAGATTGTCGTAATTATTATTTTTTGCAATTTCGCGAACTTGGGTTTTAGTTAAATGCCCTAGGGGGAATAATGTTCTTGATAGATTATCCTGATTTAATGACCAAAGAAAATAAGACTGATCTTTTGTTTTATCAACTCCTTTACGTAAAAAATATCTTCCATTTTTATAAATGATTTGAGCATAATGTCCGGTAGCTAAATATTCGCAATTTAATTTTTTAGCTTCTTCTATCATATGTCCCCATTTTATTACTCTGTTGCAGACAATACATGGATTTGGGGTTCTTCCTCTTAAATATTCGTTTATAAAATCTTTTATTACAGTTTTTTCGAATTTTGACTTTATATCAATTATTGTGTGTTCAAAACCAAGATTTTCTGCTAGTTTCTTTGCTTCGAATATTGAATCAACACTGCAACAGTCTGTTTCTTTTTCTACACATGCTGTCGAAATTTCATTATATGAACGAAAAGTCATTCCTTTTATCGAATAATTTTCCTTTTTTAATAAAATTGCAGCAACAGAACTATCTGTTCCCCCGCTCATAGCTAGAAGAACGTGGTTTTTATTATCAAGTTTTTTGATTAAACTCATTTAATATTATTTGTTGTCGGTAGGATATTGTATGTTTGATGGCTTAAAAAACTCAAAAGGATTGTCAAGATAATCTTCAGGTTGTTTAAATTTATCCTGATTTTCTTTTGCCCATTCTTCTTTTTCGCGCCATTCTTCCATCATTTCATCAAAATTGTCAGGTTGCCCCATATTATAATTTACAGTGTCGATGCCTTTATCATCTGTATAAACTATCCAATCGCCATTGCGTCTTCCATTAACAAAATTGCCTTGCTCTTCAATAATACCTTCTGGCGAATAAAGTTTCCATTCTCCAACTTTTAGGTTGTTTTTATATTCCCCATCTTCCTGAATTAATCCTGAATTAAAATATTTTGTATAGTGACCGTGTTTTAAGCCGTCTTTGTAATTGCAATGTAATACTTTTTGCTCAGTTCCCGGATAATACATAATAACTTCACCATCAGGTTTACCTGAAAGGTTATAATTTATTATTGATGCGAGTGAGCCATCTTCAGAATATATTTTCCAGTTTTTTATTCTGTCTTTTTTCTCATTATAAAATCCTTTTGCAGCATTGTTGCCATTTTTCCAGTAAATTTCAGTTGTTGAAAATCCATTATCATCATAGTTAAGCACAGATTTTACTTTCCCGTTAGTATGATAAAACATAAATGTGCCTGTTGGCTTATCATTTACAAAAAAACCTTTATAACGCATTTTACCATTGTCATAATACTTCATCCATTTACCCTGTTTTTTTTTGTTAATGTCGATATAATTTATTAGAGTGTCATCTTGCATTTTACCAACATTCTGGGAAAAATAATTTTCTGATATGGCAAATAAAAATATTGATATGATTAGAAAATGTTTCATGAGTTTTTGCAATTATTTCAATTTAATAACTTTATAAATACTAGTTTTATTGTTTTGATGTATTTTAACAAAATACATGCCTTGTTTTAAATGTTGAAGGTTAAAAGTACAATTATTTTCACAATTAGTGTATTTATTTATTAATACTCCAAAAGTATTATATATTTCTACATTAAAAATAGAGTTAGATTGGATATTTAGTACATCAGAAATGAGACTTGGATATATTTTTATATTGTCTGATGAATTAAGTTTACTGATTTTAGTGTTGTAGTCAAATGCTGTGACATAACCATTGCGTAAATTATTTCCTTTGTATGTTCCAAAACAGTAATCTGGATTATAATCTATATTTTCTATCTCAAAAATGTTTATATGGATAGAGTCTGTAATTTCGAAATCCTGATCATAACTTAAAGCCACTAGATTTAGTTTCCCATTATTATTAATGTCTCCTAGATTAATTCCATTCATAAAAGTGAAACCTTCTACCTGTATTGGAAAACCATTCATCTCAGTAAAGTTATTAAGGTCAGTATCTGCTTCATAGGCGTGAATATATCCAAATCCACTTTCGTCTTTCATGTTTGAACCAGTAAAAATGTATAATTTTGTTAAGTCAGTTGAGTACATTGCAGAGATAAAACCTTCTAAACCATCTGTTCGGGAAAAAGGAAATCCGGAAAGATATTCTCCATTTGTATTAAAAGCATGGATTGTTGGATAAGGATTAGTTCCATCAGCACCAGGTTGTCCATAAATATAGAAATCGAATTCTCCATTTAGTCCAATAGCTGTTGGAGGAGAATATGTCCAGTTGTCATCAACCGTTGGTTTAGGCCAATATGATTCGCAATAATCGCCATTTGTGTTTAATGCATAAAACTCGGGGAGATCGCCATGACTAGCACCAATAATTTGAGTGTTGTTCCAACTTTTACAAATTAAAGGTGATTGATATGAGAATTTTGTGTTTGAATTTTCAACCGGAAATCCTGTATTATTGTTCCCGCTAATATCGAATGAAAAAATTGAGCTTGTAGAACACATTATTATTAAATTGTCAACAAGTCCAGCGTTGGGTAATGTATGTCTGTTTTTATAGTCGTATGCAATTGATGGAGTAACACCTGGATAACCGTCAAGTTCTATTGGCCATCCATCAGTTAGTTCAGTTCCGTCATTATAAAAAATGTGTAGTTTTCCAGGATTACTACGTTCAGCGATTAGGATTTCCAATTCTAAATCGCCATTAATGTCGGCAAGTGCAGGTGCACAAATTAGCCAATTATTGTCTAAACTTTGAGGCCATCCATCTAAAGAATTACCATCTTTATCAAAAATGTGTATATGACCGTTTGCAGGCACTCCACCTGTAATTTGAACAATCTCAATTTCATTATCATTGTTTATGTCTGCTGTTGATGGAGGATATATTGCTGTTCCTTGTAATTTTACAGCCCATAATTTTATCCCGGTTCCTGTATAAACATGCAAGCTGTCGTTGGTTGCAAAAAGTATCTCATCATCTCCATTATTGTCAATGTCTTCAAGACAAACACCTCTCATGTTTTTAAAGCTGGCATTACTTTCAAATGATTTTGGCCAAGAGGCTAATTGACTCGTTTTGTACGATTTAATTTTACTTTTTGTGTCAATATTTGTTGTATTAATAGTGAAATCCGAATTTATACTTGCCTTTTGAATTTGCGAATTTGTAACTTTAATAAAGATTAAGAAAAAAACAACAAAAAATAGGTATTTTATTTTCATAACAATTGGTTAAATTTTTATAAAGCAAATTTATAAAAAAAATATAATTGAGAGTTTTATTCTCACAATTATAATTATAACTTTGCATGAAACACAAAAAAAACTATAAAATATGATTAATGATAAGTTACTAAATCCAAAAAATGTTGTTGTTGTTGGTGGTTCAGAAGATATTACAAAACCTGGTGGAAAAGTTCTAAAAAATATTATTGATGGAGGTTTCAGAGGAGAAATATATGTAGTAAATCCTAAGTTAGATGTAGTTCAAGGAATTAAAAGTTATAGAAATGTAGAAGATCTCCCTCAGGTTGACTGTGCAATATTGGCAATTGCGGCAAAATATTGTTTGCAGACAGTAGAGATTTTAACAAACAAAAAAGAAACAGGAGGGGTAATTATACTGTCGGCAGGATTTAGTGAAGAAAATGAAGAGGGTGCAGAACTTGAGAAAAAAGTTGTAGATGTAATTAATAGTGCAGGAGCTAGTTTGATTGGCCCAAATTGTGTAGGCTTATTGAATCAAACTTATAATGGGATATTTACAACCCCAATTCCTGAACTGGATTCTAATGGAGTCGATTTTATCTCTGGTTCTGGTGCAACAGCTGTATTTATTATGGAATCAGCAGTGCCAAAAGGATTGAGATTTTCGAGTGTTTATTCAGTTGGTAATTCGGCTCAAATAGGTGTTGAGGAAATTCTAAAACATTTAGATGATACATACGTTCATGGAGTAAGTGCTCCTGTAAAAGTACTGTATATTGAAAATATTGATAAACCTGAAATGTTATACAAACATGCATCATCGCTTATTCGTAAAGGTGCCAGAATTGCTGCAATAAAATCAGGTGGCTCAGAAGCCGGTAGTCGAGCAGCATCTTCTCATACAGGTGCACTTGCTAGTCCGGATGTCGCTGTGGAAGCTCTATTTAGAAAAGCAGGCATTGTAAGATGTAATGGGCGTGATGAACTTGCGACTGTGGCTTCTATATTTATCCATCCAATGGTTAAAGGACGAAATGTAGCAATTATTACTCATGCTGGTGGACCGGCTGTTATGCTAACAGATTCGCTTAGTAATGGCGGTATGGAAATTCCTCATATTGAAGGACCAAAAGCTGACAGACTACTTGAGAAATTATATCCCGGAAGTTCAGTAGCTAATCCTATTGATTTCCTTGCAACAGGAACAGCCGAACAATTGGGTGATATTATTGATGCTTGTGAAAATGATTTTGATGAGATTGATGCAATGGCTGTTATTTTTGGTAGTCCGGGTTTGACATCAGTTTATGATGTTTATGATTTGCTGGACGAAAAAATGAAGCATTGTAAAAAGCCAATTTATCCAATATTGCCATCTGTTATAAATGTAAAGGATGAAATAGAACATTTTATTGCAAAAGGTAGAATAAATTTTCCTGATGAAGTGACTTTTGGAAATGCCTTATGTAAAATAATTAATACTCCTGCACCTCAATCAGAAAATATTGATTTGCCTAAAGTTGATAAAAAGACAATACGCGAAGTTATAGATAATTCAGAAAATGGATATCTTAAGCCTGCAGAAGTGTTTAAATTATTGGACGCTGCAGGTATTGACAGAGCTTTTGAACGAGTTATTGATAATCTTGATGATGCAATTTGTTTTGCTAAAGAGTATGGGTATCCTTTGGTGATGAAAGTTGTTGGTCCTGTTCATAAATCCGATGTTGGAGGGGTAGTTCTAAATGTTAATAATGAGGATACTATAAGAAAAGAGTTTGTGCGCTTAATGGATATTAAAGACACTTATGCAGTTTTAATGGGAGAAATGCTAAATGGGACAGAAGTATTTATTGGAGCTAAAAGAGAAGATAAATTTGGACATATGGTTTTGGCTGGTTTAGGTGGAATTTTTATAGAAGTTTTACATGATGTAAATACATCTATTTCTCCTGTTTCACAAAACGAAGCCGATGATATGATAAAGAATCTTAAATCATATAAAATAATCGAAGGTGTTAGAGGACAGGAAGGGGTTAACCAGGAAGTTCTGAAAAACCAAATTTGTAGAATTTCTGCTTTGGTCGAAGTTGCTCCTGAAATATTTGAAATGGATTTGAATCCTTTACTTGGAAATTCAAAATATGTAAAAGCTGTTGATGCTCGTATTAGGATAGAAAAATAGTAATGAAGAAAATTAAAGATTTTTCAAAAAATGAGATATTGCTATTAGTAATGTTAGTATTGTCGGTAATTTTGGTTGTTTCTTCATGGGGTCGAATTACTGAGAAAGCATCAAAGGTTTTTAAAATATATACTAAAGGGGAAATAGAAAACTCCGACAAATAAATTGTGTAAACTATGAAAAAACAAGATGTAATTTTTATCATATTAGTTATATTATTCTTTATTCCTTTTTTTATTATTCCGGAAGTATATGATTTTTATAAAAATTTTAATACGAACCATGGAATGGTAATGAGTTTTATAAAGTTTGCAATATTAGCAACGCTTGGAGAATCAATAGGATTAAGAATAAAATCTGGGGTATATAATCAAAAAGGTTTTGGAATGATTCCTCGAGCTATTGTATGGGGTTTTCTTGGCATAGGGATAAAAATGGCTTTTGTGATTTTTGCAGTAGGAACTCCTGCATTTTTGGTATATATGGGTATGGATAATGCCGTAGAAGTGTTTAGTGGCAGCTTAAGTTGGTCAAAAGTTTTTGTTGCTTTTTGTGTTAGTGCTAGCATGAATCTTATTTTTGCACCTGTATTTATGACATTTCATAAAATAACTGATACTCATATTTTGAATAATGGTGGGACAATTATAGGATTTTTTAGACCTATAAAATTTAAAGAGATTTTTCCATCTTTAAATTGGTCTGTTCAATGGGGATTTGTTTTTAAAAAAACAATTCCATTTTTTTGGATTCCTGCACATACAATAACATTTTGTTTAAAAGAGGAATGGCAGATATTATTTGCTGCTTTATTAGGTGTAGTGTTAGGCGTTTTACTCTCTATTGCTGCGATTATGGGACAGAAAAAATAAAGGTGCAAAAAGTTTACTTAAATATTAAATTCTAAATTAGTAATGAGTCATATAAAAAATAACTTAAAGAATCTTAAACAGCAAATTCCAGATAATGTGAGACTTGTGGCTGTTTCAAAAACTCATCCTGTTGATTATATTAAAGAAGCATATGAAACAGGTCAAAGAATATTTGGAGAAAATAAAGTGCAGGAATTAGTTGAAAAAAATGAAAAATTAAAAGATTATGATATTAAATGGCATTTAATTGGTCATTTGCAAACAAATAAAGTAAAATATATTGCTGAATTTGTCGATTTGATACATAGTGTAGATAGTTTGAAACTTTTAAGAGAAATTAATAAACAAGCATTAAAACATAATAGAATAATAGATTGTCTTTTGCAGTTTCATATTGCTTCAGAAGAAACCAAATTTGGTTTGAATTTTGATCAAGCTTTGGATATATTTAACTCGGATGAATTTAAATTGATGAAAAATGTTAGAATTGCAGGAGTTATGGGTATGGCATCTTTTATATCTGATGAGAAAAAAATTGCCACTGAGTTTTTGCAATTAAAAGAAATGTTTGAAAAAATTAAAATTAATTGTTTTAAAGAGAATAGTTATTTTTGTGAAATAAGTATGGGAATGAGTAGTGACTGGAAAATTGCTGTCGCTAATGGAAGTACTTTAATTAGAGTCGGAAGTATTATTTTTGGAAATAGAAACTACAAATTATAATAAAATACATTATATTTGCTGTTAATGGTAAGATTTGTTCGTATAAGTCTAATAATTGTTTTTTGTTCTGTATCTGTGATTCAAGCACAGAATATACCAGTGCATGAACAATATATGTTTGACTGGATGTTAGTTAATCCATCATTCGCAGGGTTTTCGGAAATAACTAATGTTAAGGTAGTTCATAGAGAACAATGGGTAGGAATATCCGATTCTCCAAGTACGTCATTCCTTATGTTTAAACATCGTTTAAAAGGACGTGCCGGTGGAATAGGCGGGTATTTGTTTTCTGATAGCAATGGTCCAAATAAATATAACGGATTTCAATTTTCATGGTCATGGCAAGCAATGTTAAGAACTAAACGATATGATAGATTTATTTTATCTTTTGGAATGTCTTTTAAAGGTTTGTTGCACTCTTTGGATGAAACAAGGTTTGATAGAGATTTATATGATCCAATAGTTGATTATAGTCAGAAATTAACTTTCGTCCCTAATGCAAATGCCGGATTATTATTATCGTATAAGCAACATTTTTTAGGAGCATCATTTGAAAATCTAATACCATGGTCTGATAGAATGTATAATATTCAGAGTGAACCAATAAATTATGTTGTGATGAATATTCATACAGGCCATATAATCCAGATGAAAACAAGATATCAGTTCAGACCATCACTATTATTTAAAACGAATCTTCATGGATTAAATCAACTAGATGTAAATTTTAAATTTCATATTTTTAGTGGCAAAGCTATTCGTTCTGTATATTTGAGATATCCTAATGAAATATGGTTAGGTGCTTCATATAATCAGACTTTGGATTGGGCAAATATTTCTCCTTTGTCCTTTTCTCCGGCTTTTGGCTTTTCAATTCATGCTTTTTCTTTCATGTATTTGTATGATTTGGGATTAACATCATTGCAATCATGTCATTATGGATCACATCAGATTTCAATTGGGGTGAGATTTTACAGGGATAAATATTTAAATTGGGGAAAGCACCATATCCCTTCATTTAATTACGATTTTTAATGTTAAAAATTAAATACATATTATCTTTAATAATTAGTGTCATAATCGCTTTAAATTCTAGTGCACAGATTTATAGAGATTCTGTTGATTGTAGCAATCAATTGTCATTAGCATGGGTTAAAACTGAAGGAGCAAATGATGTTGATCAGGTTAATGATATTTGTACTGATGATGATGGAAATATATATATTACTGGTTACTTTAGTGGTGATATGGTTTTTCAGTCTGAAACAGTAAATACATATGGTTATATGGATTTTTATCTAGCAAAGCTAGATCCAGATGGCAACTTACAATGGATACAGACTGGTGGTAGTGCACAAGATGATCAAGGTACAGGATTAGCATTAGATGATTATGGAAATATTTATGTGACCGGTAATTTTGGAGGAACTGCCAGTTTTGGTTCTGATGTTGTAAATAGTTTAGGAAGTAAAGATATTTTCTTATTAAAATATAATAATGATGGAAATTATCAATGGGGTGAATTTTTGGGGGGATTTGATGATGATATTGCAGGAGATGTATGTGTCGATAATTCTAACAATCCTGCAATAACAGGATCATATTATTTCGCAATGTCAATCGATGGCGATTCATATGTAAGTACTGGCATTGATGATTTCTTTATAGCAAAATATGATTCAGATGGTGCTTTTCAGTGGGTTACCAGTGAAGGTTCATTGGCAGATGATTCTGGAAAAAAAATTGTATGTGATAATTCAAATAATTTTTTAGTTACTGGAGAGTTTTCAGGAACACTTAATTTTGGTCCAATAAATCTTGTTGCCGATGGAAATAAAGATGTATTTTTGGCGAAATACTTTTCTGATGGTAATTTTGATTGGGCTGTTAAGACAGGTACTGGAGGAGATAACGATGCTGCAGGTGATGTCGCAACCAGTTCTGATGGTAAAATATATTTAGCATATAAGTTAGATCAAATTGCCGATCAGGCCAGAGTTGGCGTTTATCAAAATACAGGAATTTTGAGCCATAGTTTTGGTTTTGGTGGAAATGGGACAATTATACCAGAAGCTTTGGTTGTTGATTATTCAGGAGATGCATATATAACCGGAATGTACTCAGGATTAACAGATTTTGGAGATGGTGAAGTAAATGTTGTTGGTGGGTCAGATTATTTTGTTGCAAAGTATAAATCAGATGGAACATTTTCATTTAAAGATGTTGCAGGTAGTATTTATGTCGATTATGGCAAAGGAGTAAGCCTAGATAATAGTAATAATCTTCTTGTAGGAGGGGCATGTAACAATGGAATATATTTTAGCGGCACACCATATACCTCTCAAGGTAAAGAAGATAATCTGATTGTTAAATATGATTCGTATTTTGCTTTTGAAAGCATAGAAATAACAAGTATTCTATGTGATCCCAATAATATGGGTATTGACATAGAAATTGCTGGAGGTACAGGAACATTGGATTATTATTGGGACAATGGAGCCACATCTCAGGATATTAGTGGATTGATTGTAGGGAATTATCAAATAATTGTGACTGATGATAATGATTGTTATATAGAAACAACAATTAGTGTTGATGCTCCAACAGCTATGCCTATTGATATGCCTACTAGTTATAATGCATGTTTTTACGATACAATAACTCTTGATGCAGGTGATTATCAAAGTTTTATATGGTTTCCTAGTGGAGAAATTACTCAAACAATTGATGTTTATGATGGTGGAACTTATAGTGTAACTGTTACTGATGAGAATTCATGCACCGCAACTGCTTCTACTATGATAAATGAAGGGAGTGATATTAATTTAATTGTGTCGGATACATCATATATTTGTGTAGACGAATCAATTACATTTAATGTTCCAGGTTTTACAGATTATCTATGGAGTAACGGTTCTACAGCATCTACGTATACAACTTATGATGATGGAGAACATTCGCTTTATGTGTATGATGGAAATTGTTATTATTTTGATACAATTGAAATCATTAATTATCCGAAACCATTTTTTGATTTAGGAGGAGATAAAACAATATGTGAAGGTGATAGTTTGAAATTAACCGTTGTAGGTGAGGAATTTGTGACATTTCAGTGGCAAGATAATTCGTTAGAAGATTATTTTTGGGTATCTCAGGCTGGCGAGATATCTGTAGTAGCAACCGATACTAATGGTTGTGTTGCAACATCTACTATTAATGTAGATATGGTTGCATCAGAAATTATAGAATTAGGACCTGATTCAACTTATTGTAGTAATTTCCCGATTATTCTTGATCCTCAGGATCAATCAGAAAATAATACTTATTTATGGAGTAATTTGCAATCAACAGAATCGATTAGTGTAAATGAAACAGGACAATATTGGGTTGAGGTTACAAATATTGCAGGCTGCGTGTCCAGAGATACAATTAGGCTTACCATATATGAGCAACCAATAATAGATTTGGGTCAGGATATTTCGTTTTGTGAAGGAGGTTCAGATACAATAAAGGTTTTAGGAGATTACTATAATTATGAATGGAATACTGGCGAAGATACTTGTTGTATTTATGTGGACTCTAGTGGGTTATATTCTATAACAGTGACAGATGTTAATGGATGTTTTGATTCTGACACAATTATTGTATATGAGAGTATTCTTGATCCTCCATTTTTAGGTTATGATACAACACTATGTGAAGGAGATGTGTATCGACTTTCACCTATGGAAGATTATTATAAATATTTATGGCAGGATAATAGCAGTAGCTCCTATATTAATGTTCAACAGCCTGGTTATTACGCTTTAACTGTTCAAGATATAGTTGGTTGTACAGCATCGTCAAGTATACATATTGATTTTGCAAATGTTCCTTACATAATAGGTGTTGATGCGGCTGGTGGACAGATAGTAATTGCTGCTGATGGAGGAACAGAACCATATGTGTATTCTTATGATGGAGATACATGGCAGGATCTAAATGTTTTTACACTTTTACCTGAAGGATATTATACAGTTTCTGTAATGGATCAAAATTATTGTATGGCAAGTATTAATACATATCTTGATGCTAGTATAAATGTACCAGCATTTTTTACACCAAATGGAGATGGATACAACGATTATTGGGTAGTTTCAGGTTTGTATCAATTCCCAAATGCAAGTGTGCATGTTTATGATAGATATGGCAAGTTGTTATATGAATACACATCAAGTAGTTTAGGATGGAGAGGAGATTATATGGGAAGACCATTACCTAGTGATACTTATTGGTATACAATTCATCTGGAAGAGGGTAGAAGACCCATTACTGGACATGTTACTATAAAAAGATAAAATAAAGCCAGATTTAATAATTTGAAGATAACTTTTTAAATGTTATAATTCATTATAAATGAATTACTTCATTATGAGCTGCTGCAGCGGCTTCCATAATTGCCTCTGACAAACTTGGGTGCGGGTGAATTGATTTAATTAAATCTTTTCCTTTACCTTTTAGCTTCTTTAGAACTACCATTTCTGATATCATTTCTGTAATATTTTCTCCAATAAAGTGTGCACCAAGAAGTTCATCTGACCCAGTGTCAAAAATGAGTTTTACAAAACCATCTTTATTTCCGATACTAGCTGCTTTACCTGATGCAATGAATGGGAATTTACCAATTTTATAATCAATGCCATTATCTTTTGCATATTGTTCTGTAATACCAACTGATGCGATTTCAGGAACAGAATATACGCATGATGGAATGTTGGTGTAATCTACTTTTGGAGGATTAATACCTGCAATTTTTTCAACACATGTAATTGCTTCAGCTGAAGCGACATGTGCTAATGCAGGACCAGGAATAATATCTCCAATTGCATATATCCATTCAATATTGGTTTTATAAAAATCATCAACAAGGACTTTTCCTTGTTCTGTTTTAACACCAATACCTTCAAGACCTATATTTTCGATATTTGACACAACGCCGACAGCTGATAATACAATTTCTGCTTCCATACTATTTTCACCTTTTTTATCTGTATAGTGAATTGTGCATAAACCGTCTGAAATATCAACTTTGTTTACACTTGTTTTGGTCATAATTTTGATACCCGCTTTTTTTAGTGATCTGCCTAATTGTTTTGAAACTTCTTCATCTTCCAAAGGAGTAATATTAGGCATAAATTCAATGAGACTTACTTCTGTACCCATTGAGTTGTAAAAGAAAGCTAATTCGGTTCCAATTGCGCCGGAGCCTATTACTGCCATAGATTTTGGTAATTTTTCAAGGCTTAATGCTTCTTTGTAGCCAATTATATTTTTACCATCTTGCTTAAAAATGTCCATTTGTTTTGATCTTGCTCCTGTTGCTAAGATTATATGGTTACCTGTAATTTCTTCTTCTTGTCCATCTTTAGATTTTACCAGAATCGTTTTATTTGGTTTTAAAGTCCCAAAACCTTTAAAAACAGTAATTTTGTTCTTTTTAAAAAGGAATTCTATTCCTTTACTCATATTATTTGCAATTTCACGACTGCGCATTATTATTTTATCAAAATTGGGACTTCCTTCTGCTGAAATACCATAATTTTCAGCATGTTTAATATAATTATATACTTGAGCACTTTTTAATAATGCTTTGGTTGGTATACAACCCCAGTTTAAGCATATTCCACCTAATTCAGATTTTTCAATTACTGCAACATCCATTCCTAATTGAGCTGCGCGTATAGCAGCAACATAACCTCCAGGGCCACTACCTATTATTATTATGTCGTAATTCATAGTTTCTTTTTTTTAATTTATCTGCAAATATTTTAACAAATAAACATTTTATTATTGAAAATTGTTTATATTTACATACAATTTTTTTTTGATAGAAAATTATTTGTGTTGACGATTTGAAAACTAAACTTATTTAATTATGGAAAAGTGTATTATTGTTCCTTTTGATTTCAGCAATGAAGCAAATTTTGCATTGGATCATGCATATGAGTTGGCAAGAATTGCAAAACTTCCAATTCATCTTTTATATGTTGTGAACAATCAAAAAATTGTGGATGAGTGGCATATTGAACTGAAAAAAATTGCTGATGATTTTTCGAAGAAGAATAATTATAAAGTGGAAGCTGTTGTTAGAGCCGGGAATTTATTCGAAACAATTTATTCTTATGGTATTGAAGCAAATGCATATTTAGCAGTAATGGGCACACATGGGTTGAAAACTATTAATAAGGCAATGAAAGTTATTAAAAAGTTTGTGAAAATACCGTTTATATTGGTTCAGCGTCCACTTACTTTTGGAGAATATGATAAAATTTGTGTTCCAATAGATTCAGATAAAAAATCTAGGGCAAAGTTTTTATGGGTTAAATATCTTAACTATTTGTTTGAAAGTAAAGTATATATAGTATATCCGGAGATGCAAGATTCTGCGAAAAAAGCAGAAATTAAAAGCAATTTAATGTTTGCAACATCTATTTTTGAAAAGGATGCTATTGATTTTGAAGTTAAATCCTTACCACAAGAAAATTTTGCAGATGAGATGTATGATTATATGCAGCAAATTGAACCTGATGTGGTTCTTTTTATGACTGATAAGTATAAGAAATCGATTACAGCCCTCAAAACTGCAAGGAATATTGAATTATACAAGAAAATCCCTATTATGTGTGTTAATCCGAGAACAGATATAGTGAAATTGGGAGGTTTTTCTTACTAATAGATATTTATTTTAGTAAAAAACAGAACTTTTAAGTTCTGTTTTTTTTTAATCAATAAACATAATTGGTTAGATTATATATGGATGTTTTTTAAGCTATTTTATGATGAATGCATTAAATAATGCCTTAAAAACTTTTATAAAACATAAATTTTCTATATTTTTGAAATTCGTAATTTTGGAATAATATATATATTAAACGTCTTATAATCAATAAATTATAAATTAAAATGACAGAAATTAAAAGAGTTTACACCTTCGGAAATAAGACAGCAGAAGGTAATGCATCAATGAGAAACTTATTAGGCGGTAAAGGAGCTAACCTTGCCGAAATGAATTTGATTGGTGTACCGGTACCTCCGGGTTTTACAATTACAACAGATGTTTGTACAGAATATAATCAATTAGGTAGAGACAAAGTCGTTGATTTACTCAAAAACGAAGTTGAGAATGCAATGAAATTTGTTGAGGGGAATATGAATGCAAAATTTGGCGCTAAAGGAGGAGAGACATTTCCTTTATTACTTTCTGTACGTTCAGGAGCAAGAGTTTCTATGCCAGGTATGATGGATACAGTTCTTAACCTTGGTTTAAATGATGATACAGTAAAAATAATTGCTGAGAAATCAGGTAACGAGAAATTTGCTTATGACTCATATCGTCGTTTTATCCAAATGTATGGTGGTGTCGTTTTAGGTGTTGAGGCAAAAGGAAATACTCATGATCCGTTTGAGCTTGTACTTGACGAAATTAAAGATGCAAAAGGATATAATTCAGATAATGAACTTACTGTTAAAGAATTGCAGACTGTAGTTGAGAAGTTTAAAGTTGTTGTGCGTGAATATGCAGGAATGGATTTTCCAACAGATCCTTGGGATCAACTTTGGGGTGCTGTATGTGCTGTGTTTGATTCATGGAATACAGAACGTGCCATTCTTTACAGAAGAATGGAACAGATTCCAGGAGAATGGGGAACAGCAGTAAACGTTCAGGCAATGGTTTATGGTAATATGGGTGATAATTCAGCTACAGGAGTTGCTTTTAGTCGTGATGCTTCTACAGGTGAAAATATTTTTAATGGTGAGTATTTGATTAATGCACAAGGCGAAGATGTTGTTGCAGGTGTTCGTACTCCTCAGGAAATAACAATAGAAGGTTCAAAGAGATGGGCTGAAAGAGCAGGAATTTCTGAAGATGAAAGAATTGCAAAATATCCTTCATTAGAAGAATCAATGCCTAATGTTTATAAAGATCTTTTTGATGTTCAGGCAAAACTTGAAAAGCACTATTCAGATATGCAAGACCTTGAGTTTACTGTTCAGGACGGTAAATTGTGGATGCTTCAAACCAGAAATGGAAAGAGAACAGGTGCTGCTATGGTAAGAATGGCTATCGAAATGCTTGAAGAAGGTATGATTGATGAAAAAACTGCGCTTTTACGTTGTGATCCTAATAAACTTGACGAGTTATTACACCCTGTATTTAGTAAAGATGGTATTGCTGCTGCAAATGTATTATCAAAAGGATTACCTGCTTCACCGGGAGCTGCTACAGGAAAAGTAGTTTTCTCTGCTGACAAAGCTGAAGAGATAGTAAGTAATGATCCTTCTGAGAAAGTGATTCTTGTTCGTCGCGAAACATCACCTGAAGATTTAAAAGGTATGTATGCTGCTCAAGGTATTCTTACAGAACGTGGTGGTATGACATCTCACGCTGCTGTTGTTGCACGTGGTATGGGTAAATGCTGTGTTTCAAGTGCTGCTGGTATTAGAGTTACTCATGAATCATTAACTATTGCCGGGAAAGTATATAAGGAAGGTGATTGGATTTCACTTAACGGTTCAACCGGCGAAGTTTATGATGGACAAGTCCCAACAATTACTCCTGCTTTAGCAGGGAATTTTGGTAAGATTATGGATCTTGCTGACAAGTATACTCGTATGAATGTTAGAACAAATGCTGACACTCCACATGATGCAAAAACTGCATTTGATTTTGGAGCGAAAGGTATTGGATTGTGTCGTACTGAGCATATGTTCTTCGAAGGTGAAAGAATTATAGCTGTAAGAGAAATGATTCTTGCTGAAAATGAGGAAGGACGTAAAGAAGCTCTTAAGAAATTATTACCAATGCAAAGAGGTGATTTTGAAGGTATTTTCGAAGCAATGGACGGATATGGAGTAACAGTTCGTCTACTTGATCCACCACTTCATGAGTTTACTCCTAATGATGAGAAATCTCAAATCGAAATGGCTAAAGAACTTAACGTTTCTGTTGATGAAGTAAAAGCAAAAGTTGAAGCACTTCACGAAATTAATCCAATGTTAGGACACCGTGGTTGTCGTTTAGGAAATACATATCCTGAAATTACAGAAATGCAGGCAAGAGCAATTATTGAAGCTGCTTGTAATCTTAAAGCTAAAGGATTAAATCCAAAACCTGAAATAATGGTTCCACTTGTTGGTACTGTTAAAGAACTCAAAATGCAGGAAGAAATTATTCGTAGAGTTGCTGAAGAAGTATTTACTGAAAAAGGAATAAAAGTTGATTACCTAGTTGGTACAATGATTGAAATTCCTCGTGCTGCACTTACATCTGACGAAATTGCAAAACACGCAGAATTCTTCTCATTCGGCACAAACGACTTAACTCAGATGACATTTGGTTACAGCCGTGATGATGCTGCTAAATTCTTACCTATTTATCTTCAAAAAGGTCTTTTGAAAAACGATCCATTTCAGGTGTTAGATCAAACAGGTGTTGGTCAACTTGTTGAAATGGCTGTTGAAAAAGGTAAGCAAACACGCCCTGATATTAAATTAGGTATTTGTGGTGAGCATGGTGGTGAGCCTTCATCAGTAGAATTCTGCCATCGTGCAGGATTAGCTTATGTAAGTTGTTCTCCATTTAGAGTGCCAATCGCAAGATTAGCAGCTGCTCAGGCAAATGTAAGATAATAAAACAAACCTTAATATTGATACAGAGATCCAATTGGGTCTCTGTATTTTTAACTTAACTCAGAATTATGGAAATTGAAGGAAAACTTATAAAAAAATTACCACCTGTAACAGGTGAAGGCAAAAACGGACCTTGGAAAAAACAAAATTTTGTTATTGAAACACAAGCTGATTACCCTAAAATGATTTGCTTTACTACCTGGGGTGACAGAGTTGATTTCAATTCATTTACTGAAAGCGATATTGTAAAAGTATATTTCGATATTGAAAGTAGGGAATACAATAACAACTGGTATACCGATTTAAAATGTTGGAAAGTAGAAGTTAATCAGGCAGGGGGAACAGACATGCCTTCAGGAGATATGCCTCCAATAACTGAAAATGATATACCATTTGAAGTAGATGACGATCCTGGAGATGATCTTCCATTTTAAATAAAACGAAATCCTGCATTAGCGGGATTTTTTATTAAATATTAAAGATAATTTCTGATCTTAAAAAAGAATATTATTGACTTTATATTTCCTAAAATCCTATATAAAACTGAAAAGCTTTTGTGCATTTCAAAACGAATTTTTGCAAAGATAGTAATTCATTTTTCCTTATAACTGATAATGTGCAGCTTTTGGAATATTTGATTTGATTTGCCTCAGTGAATGTGTTCTGCAGATTTACTGCACTGTTTTCTTTGCATAATTCTTAGATTTATTATACTTTTACAAAAATAACTGTACAAAAAGTGCATATATCATGACTAGGAGTGAGGGAATAGTGGAATTGGGGGTGGTTATTTATTAGTTGTACACAATGCTAAAGCATAGCACAACAGTCAGTTACGCCCATAAAGTTATTAGTTTTTTTCCTTAAGTTTTATTAGTTTTGCTAAACAAGATTATTTGTTTTGCAAGCTGAAAAGAAATATACATTAGCGGAGTATTTTAATGCACATTGGGAAGATTATCTTGCTTCAGATCACAAACCATTAAGGTATGAGCAATACAAAGCTGTCAATGCTATACGGGCATGCAGGACTTCAAAATTAGGTATTGATCATTATGTTTGTGAAGAATGTGGAGAAGTAAAGGAGATTTATCATAATTGTAAAAACAGATTTTGTCCTACATGTAGTTGGGGTGACACTGTAAAATGGGCAGAGAAATTAAAGTCTCAGATGT
>CAYUWD010000027.1:0-31604 GCA_964448235.1 uncultured Bacteroidales bacterium
TAAGATCCACTTCCCTGGAATGTGATGTTTTTACATCTTGCGGTATCTTGAGTAGTTAGTTCAATATCATCGTAACAATCATCTGAGTCAAATAGGACATCTGTTTCTTCATTAGGAATATGTAGTCCTTTCCAGTTTGCACAATTAAACCAATCTGTATCATTATCACCTATCCATTGATGTTCTACAGTGTAAGAGCTTATACAGAATTTTCGACCAATAGCATCCGAAGTATTTGATTGATCACAGTCACAAAAATCTTCTGTGATATTTAGAACTCCGTCGCCTCCTGCTGAATTCCAGTTTGCAGGATTCATAATATCAAGTAATATAGTTCTAAAAGTTGCATCATGTGCAGGGGTTCCTGGAGTTCCAGTAGTTCCATTTTTGTAGTATGCATATCCATCAGTTCCAGATATCTCTAGGTTAAAACACTCAATGTCCGGATGTATTCTTGACTCTCTTGTTCCACCACCACTAACTGAGCTTGATAAAGGGACCCATGCTTCGCGACTAGTTAAACCATACAGCACATTTCCATCAAGAGTATTATAATTTCCATGGTCTGTAAATACACCTTGTATTAACCAGAGTTGATCTCCACCAGAAGAAGAAATATTTGCTTGATTACTAGATATTGATCCACTAAAATCAGAGTTGGAGGAACCATTGACTTCAAATGTGTGTGGTGCACCTGATCCAATTTCGAATGAAATGATTGATCCTGCTGTTATACCTGTTCCGGAATATGTAATTGTAGCAATTCCTGGGTCTTCAGTGATGTCATCACTACCACCGTACCACCTCAATGTCCTTTCATTAGCTGAAGCGCCAGCTTCGAATCTACTATTTACATATAAGAACTCTGTTCCTGGGAGAATATCCACAAAAGTTGCCAAATATATTTTATCACTACTACTACTAGCAATTGCCGCATCAAATCCAACAATAACTAGCTCACCAGGATTAAAATATGTAACATTTGAGGGGGTAACAGTAACTTCTATACCTGGAGACCATTCAGTTCCATTTCTGGTAAATATCGTAAAGTAATACATTGTGCCATTTGTTAAACCAGTTACACTAGTGTTAGTCCCACTATTTAAATAAACAACATACTCAGAACTTCCAATATCAGTACCGCTTCCAAATGTAGCAGATGTAGTATATGATGTTCCATCACCTGTAGGTGTTGCACTTACAGAACTACCTGCATGACCAACAATAAGTATTTCATCATAGCAAAGATCTGGTAAAGTCCATTGTAATGTCGCTGTTGTATTTCCTGCTGTTGCTGTAGCAGAGCTAACGTCATCAACATTTAAACTACTAATTGAAGTTGTTGTTACTGCATTAGTATTATCATATCCGTCATTGTAATAAGAAAAAGCTTTGATAGAATATTCTTCGTTTTCAGAAAGTCCTGTAACTGTAACGCTATTGCCGGTTCCTTTGTATACAATGTATGAATAATCTGGGTTGCTACCATACTCAGATGAAGCATCTCCAAATGTAGTATTTGCTGTTATTGCGGATGGTACATCTGGTAATACAAAAGGAGGATTTGAACCTCTGCGAATTGTAATAACAACACCGTCATAGTCTCCTGCAGTTGGATCAGACCATTCAATGGTTGCTGTACTTGTTGTTTCACACGTTACGTCAAGATTTTCTACCGGGACCATTTGGGTTAATGTTGTTTCATCATCTTCAAGCGGACTAGTAGTTAAATAATTTTCGTGTCCGGAACTACAGTTATATTCAAAAACCTTAAAATAATAGGTGGTTGAAGATGATAAACCAGTTAATGTTAGACTATTACCTGTCCAATTATATATTACATATACTCCACCACCTAAATCATCACCGGAACCGAATACTGAACTGGCAGAATATGTAGTATTGTTTGAAGGATCAACAGTAATCGGAGAGGTGCTGGCAAGAACAATGCGTGACTCTCCACCACCACTTGTCCATGAAATATCCATTTGGTCAACGTCTATATTAGAGAAGACAAAACTTGATGCTTCTGTAGAAGGTGTTCCACATACGAATCCACTACATGTTACTGTTTGGTCTGTAGCATCTGTGCTGGAAGCAGTAATATCCTCAGAATTATAGTCTCCTGCACTTAAACCCGATTTTAATCTTACGTAAATTGTTGTTTCAGCAACATCACCACCGGATTCAGTTAAAGTAATAGGATTTGTTGGAGAGAAAGCACCACCTGTGCCAGTTGAGATTTCATAATTTGTTGGCGGAGTAATATCAATGTCATCTGTTAAATTTGTTCCGGAAATTGTGAATGATTGTTCAGCACTTGGTCCACTTCCTTCTGAATATGTAAAACCTGTGAGCGTTGATGGAGTAACTGTAATTGTTGGTCCGCAGGTCATTGTGTGGGAGCCTAAATCGGAATAGTTGTCAGTTGCGTATCCATCCCATTCTATTGATGGATCAAAAGCATCGCCACCATTTGTGTCTCCAGCTACTATATTACTTTTTCTAACAAGAGTATTGTCCGATGTAGATGTTAAACCAGAACCCCATTCTGAACCTGGGTCTGTTCCGATTTGTCCTATAATGTCAATATTTGTTCCACTATGTCTTAAAGCAATTGCATCATCGCCATTAAAAGTTATAAAGCTAACTGAAGTAGATAGATCTGCAGTTACTCCAAGAGATTCTGATGAGTGTTCTATTACAAAGACGTCTCCATCATCTAGTGTGCCAGAAAGAGATAGAGTATAACTTACAGATGATGAACCATTGTTGTATTGAGCAAGGTCATAATCATCAAGGTCAACACTCGCACCAGTTCCATTATAGATTTCAATATATTTATTATTGCTAGAACCTTCAATATACTCAGAAATTATCAAATCGCTTGCACAAGCACCGCCACCACCAACAGCAGTCACACTACCATCACATTCAACTGTTTGGCTTGTTGCTCCTGTCGAACTTGCAGTAATGTCTTCGTCGTCGTATGTTCCAGTGGATAAACCAGACTCTAGTCGAACGTATATTGTTGTTGCAGAGACTGTCCCACCAGAGGGACTTAGTGTGATTGATGTCTCCGTACTCCAAGGGGAATCGCTTAGCGATATTTCGTAATAATTAGTTGGAGGTGTTACTGTAATATCATTGGTAAGATTTGTTCCCGAAACTGTAAATGATTGTTCTGCGCTAGGGCCGGAACCTTCTTCGTATGTAAATCCTGTGAGGTTGGTTTCGGAAAGGGTGATTGTGGGGGTGGTGCCAAATGATTGCCCATTATTAATAATTCCAGGAGTATCATCTGCTGGTGCTTGCCAAGTAAAATCAGATGATTGAGAGCCTGAACCAGTTAACTGCAATGATTGACCAACAGGAGTCGTTCCTGTTTCGGAAACTCCAATATCTGTTGCTCCAGTCATACTGCCTTCATAAGAAATGTAGTCAATGGTTGTAGTATTATAAGTTAATTTAACTCCATCAGGTGCTCCATTTTGAATCCCACTAACAAACCATGTATATACTGTAAAATTTCCATATGTTGTTCCCACAGTTAAATTATCCAATGTCTCAGAATCATAAGATACCTCACCACTTCCGTTCATTAAATCAATAGTGAAATCGCTTAAAGTGTAGCTTACAGCATTTTCTAAAACTATTTCTATAAATTCTCCAGTATCAGTACCATCATTGTCATAATGGATCTCATTTATCCAGGCGTTCTGTCCCCAAGCACTCACACTCCAACACACACCAACAACAATTCCAATTAGAATTAAAAATGATTTTTTCATTTTAATATATTTTTGTATTATAATATTTTAATTTCCTCCACACTCAAACTAGGCATATTACCTCATATTACAAATTTACTCAAAAATATAACAGCTACAATCATAGATTGTTAAGCTATTATTAAATTTTTTCACATATATATTAAGAATATGTAATTCTTTGACGTAAAATACAGGTAGTCAGTTGCTTATGTAAAAGTATTATTTTTCAACATATGTTGAAAAGTTTTAGGATGTTAACTATATAAATACTTATTCTTTTACAAACCTTTTAAGAGTTTTAAAAGTGCCTATATTTAAAGAGATACAATATATTCCGCTATCGAGAAAGCTAATATCAATTGCATTTTTTGTATTAGTTTGAAAATCCAGATAATCTGATAGTACTATTTTACCTGAAATATCATATACTTCATATTTAATTGGCCTTGTATGCTGTTGGTTTGATGTAATGTATAGTACATTCTTAGCTGGATTAGGGAATATGTTTATATCAGATGCATCAATAAAACAGTTTATCGAAATAATTTTAGATATCTGATAAGTTTTATCATAGTTTACTTGTTTTAATCTGTAATAGTTTTCTCCATCAAATTGTTTGTTATCTGTAAAGCTATAATTTGTTTTATTGTTTGAATTTCCTTGACCATTTATAAGTGCAATTTGGGACCAGTTATATGCATCAGAAGATTTCTCTAGAATAAAATAATCGTTGTTTGTTTCATTTGCTGTTGTCCACTTAATTTGAGTAGTGTTTTCAATACATGTAGCTTCAAATTTAATTAGCTCAATTGGTAGTGGGATAGCAGGATCCTTACCGCCAAAAGTAATTATACCCTGGCTCTTTGCTCCAAATGGAATACTTGTACTAGAGGATATACTTCCTGTTATTGTTGATTCGGATGTAGCATCACCACCAGCATCTTTCCAATTAGTGTCCCAATAAGCAACTGTTAAATGTTCTAGTTGTGAACCATTATTACAGAAATCATGTACCTCACATGGATTATTGTTTTTCCAATGTAATGAAATATCTAAATCCTGTGATGAGTTTACCAGCCAGTATTCGCGTCCACTTGTGTGGGTTAGAGGTGCTACGTGTGAATAATCAACTTCCGGAGTGCTGAATAAATATTTGACATTGACAGTCGTTACTGCAGCAGGATCAGCAGCTAAGGGAGCCCAAATTTTATAAGTTTGAGGATCGCTAGGTAAACCAAGGTCTCTGCTAACTACATCCCCTGTAGGAAAAGTAAATGGAGTACTAAAATTAATTTTTTCAACGGTTCCGTCAACAAAACTAGTACCTGTTCCTTCATTTGAACTTGCAGTAAAACCAAAAATAAACTTATTTGTCCCGGTGTTTACAATTCCGTTGGTAAATGTTGCCGAATTAGCAACAGTTAAATCATCTAAAAGAATAATGTCAGAATCTCCACTATTAATATTATTAAAGATAATATCATCAAATGCTGTTCCATTACATTTTATTGATTGCTGTTCATCTGAAAGAAATGATACTTCGGAATCAAAAAAGGCAGCATTATCATTGTTGATACAATTTCCATAAAATTGAATTGTTGCAGCTCCTATAGTGCTAAAGTCTCCATTGTTAAGAAAATCTCCATTAACTTCAAGATTATTTCCGGCGTATAAATATAAATCATAACCACTATCAATTGTTAAATTGTTGCAAACTGCATTGCCAACATTATCTATTTCAGCATAATTTAAAGGAGAAGAATTTTTGATAACAACATCAGTTCCTTCATCCGGAACTGTTAAATCCTGCCAATTTCCACAATCAAACCAGTCGGTATTTTGAGTACCAGTCCAGATACCACTTTCGAAATCGCCATTATCAATACTGATAGTTAAACCTGTTGTTCTGTATTGAGGAGATGCATTATCGTAATTGAAATCGCTGCTATATCCTTGCCAGTTTGCTTCGTTATTAAATCTGGTTATCCATTCTAGCTTTGTTGCACTTGTTAATGAGCCAGTGTATTTTATTCTTGAATTATAGGCTTTTCCTGTTACATCAGTATTAAAGCAGTCGCAACCTGGATATAAATCAGATTTATTATAAGAAATTCCTGTACCCCAGCCTGTAGCAGTGAAACCATAAAAAACATTACCGGTATAAACATCATCATCGTTATCAGGATCGGTAGTCAGGTCATTTTCTAACCATGCACCACCCTGCATAAGCCATATTTCGTCAATTGGATTGATGTTAAAACCAAGACCTTGGCTTGTATTTAGCATTTCTATACTCCAGTTTGTCCCTAACTGGTCCACACCATTAACATAGACATCGAAATCACTTTCGCTACTTCCCATACCAGCATTTTTTAAAATAGTAATACTGGTACCTGCCGGTAGAGTCCCTCCGGAAATCCGCTTTAATCTAATTACTCCTTCAAAAGTACCCCAGCTGTCAGGGTTTTCTTCTTGCCAACCATTGTCAGTAAAATCAATAGTTGTTCCTTGGAGGATATCAACAAATGAAATAAATGTAAACTCTTTGTAATAGCTATTTACACCAATTATTGCGAGATCTCCTTTTGTGAATATTGTCCCATTATCGGGATATAGAATTAATTCAACACCTTCTGACCATTCGTCATTACTTCTTGTAAATATTTTTGCATAATATGTTTCTCCATTTGTCAAACCGGTAATTGTTGTTGAATTACCTGTTCCTGAATAGACAACAAACTCACCGCTGCCAATATCTGTTCCTGAACCAAGTGTTGAATTTGCAGTGTAACTTGAACCATCACCAGTCGGGCTTGAACTTACCGCTGAATTATGCTTACAGATAACCAAAATATCATCATAACAATCTGTAGGATTTGTCCAATACAAGTCTGATTCAGCATTTGAATCGTATTTTGTTGCAGAATTTACCTGTGGAACATATACATTGTGAATTGATGCTAATGGACAATCAATATCGTCAGACCAATAGTTTCCGGTATATGTGTATGCCTTAATATTGTATGTCTCGCCACTAGTTAAACCGCTTAGAGTAAGTGAGTTTCCAGATCCTTTATATACAACATAGCTAGAGGGAGGCTCTGCTATTCCAAATTCTGTTCCTGAACCAAATTCTGCATTTGCAATTAGTGTTGAAGGGTCAGTTCCATCTGTAATTTCGTGTGGATAAAATGTATTGTGATGTCTGATTGCAATAATGACACCATCATAGCTGCCAACAGGTTCTGTCCAGCTTGTTTCTGCACTGGTATTGGTTTTACAACCTACAGTTAAGTCGGTTACCATTGGTATAATTACCTGACCATTGCATTCTACATATTTGCTGTCGGCCTCGCTGCTTGATAAAATGATATCTTCTAAATTGTATTCGGAAGGTATAAGTCCTGATTTTAAACGAACATATATCGTAGTTGTTGTTACTGTGTTCGAAACCGGTGTCAATGATATTGATCCTGAGAAAGTAGAATTGTCTTCAGAAATTTCATAATTCGTTGGAGCATTTATAACAATATCGTCAATCAAATAATACCCATTGACAGTAAATTGTTGTGAGGTGGATGGTCCGCTATTATAATTGTACTCAAAGCTATTTAGTGTTGTTTCCGAAATATTTATTATTGGTTTATATACTGTTCCATTACATGTAACTGTCTCACCGTCATTATAATCACATGTTATTGTAATATCTTCATTATTATATGTTCCTTCTGATAGACCGGCTTTTAATCTTACATAAATTGTTTTTGTTGCTACTTTATTTTCTATTGGAGATAATACGATAGAATTTGTAAAACCGGATCCTGAAGTTTCTGAGATTTCGTAATTGGTTGGTGATGTTATTGTTAGATTTGATACCAAATAATCACCTTTGATTGTAAAGGTTTGTTCAGTGCTTGGGCCATTGGTAACACTATAATTAAGACCGGATAAGCTGGTGATAGGACAAATTAAATTTGGTCTTTTAATTGTGTAAACTAAACCGTCACTTGCATTTGAGACTTCATGCGGAGTTAAACCATCATCAACTGTATAGGTCAAATTACTGCAAGGGATTGAACTTGTTTGAAAAGTGTTTTCGTCAGTAGCATAAGTTTCCACTTCGTGTACAAGGCAAATATATTGTTTGTTATCTGATAAGGTAAATGGTTCAAGAAAAGGATCATCTGCATTAAAATCATACAAATATGTGCCTACACTTGGATGAAGACCAACTATATTATATGCATAGTAACTCCAAGTATAATAATCAAATTCATATAAAAAAATGCTCGTTTCAAAATCATTAGCATCAAACGTATTTAAAATTTCTATAGCATTTATTGTAACTTCTGTTGAAACAGCTTCGATTGAAAACAGATATAAAATGGGATTTTCTCCTAATAAAATTGTATCACCATATGCAGATAAATCATAACTTTCAACTATTACTGCTGGTTTCGTAATTCTTATATCATCAATATGAAATTCTTCAGAAGCATCAAGTGATGTAAACCGGATATAAAGTGATGAAGTTTCAGGGATAAATTCTGTAAGAGATACATAATGCCAAATTGATGTTGATCCAGGACCTGTAGGGTAAATTCCGTTTGTGTTTACATTAGTCCAATTTGTTCCGTCTGTACTGTAAGAAACTTGTAAGTTTGAGCCGTTATCACCTCCATTATTTTTTTTTATCCCAAAAGATAGTTCCAAATCAGCAAAGCCAGTTGTATTAATTCCTTCGATTTGAAAATACTCATTTTTCGAATCAAGTACGACATTACAATTACCCACGTTGTCTCCTGAAGACATAAAATATCCATCTGACCTATTAGTCTCACTCATTTCTCCTGTTCCTGACATTGTGTAACTTGTATTGTCGTAAAAATTGTTAGTTTCCCAATAGCTTATGGTCGGATCTGTGTTGTTCCCATCCATTGTTTCAATAAAAACAACTTGAGCATTTAAAGAAAGTGATAATATAATTGTAATTAATAATTGGCCTAATTTTATAATATTCTTTGTCATATAATTTTATGCTAAAGTGTAAAAAGTTTTGTGTTTGAAATTAATGCTAATATCTTGATTATTACAAATATACGATAATATTTGTAAAATCATAAATCCGCCACTTATATTTTTCAACACCTGTTGAAAAGTTTTGTTTTATTAATTCGATTTAGTTTGTTGATTAAAAATTAGAAAAGAGTATTTTTGTCAAAACTATAAACACAAAAGTCAAATGCAGTCACCAATCAAATTTTTTGCAGGTTCAGCCAGCCGATATTTGGCCGAAGAAATCGTTAAAGGATATAATAAATCACAAGCAGAAATGCATATTGCAGCAGGCAATAGTCCTGATACATTAAAGCAATATGAGCTAGGTAAAAGTAGCTTTACTCGTTTTAGTGATGGGGAATTTATTACAAGTCTTGATGAATCAGTTCGTGGATGTACAGTATTTTTAATTCAGAGTACTTTTCCACCGGTAGATAATTTGTTTGAGCTTATGCTAATGATTGATGCTGCTAAAAGGGCATCGGCATATAAAGTTGTTGCTGTAATTCCATATTTTGGATTTGCTCGTCAGGATAGAAAAGATAAACCACGTGTAGCTATTGGTGCTAAATTAGTTGCGGATTTATTGACAGCTTCTAAAGTTGACAGGGTTATGACTATGGACCTTCATGCCGACCAAATTCAAGGTTTCTTTAATGTTCCTGTCGATCACTTATATGCATCATCATTATTCGTTCCTTATTTAAGAAATCTTGAACTAGAAGATATGGTAATTGCCTCTCCTGATATGGGCGGGTCAAAAAGAGCTAAAGCATATTCTCATTTCTTAGGATGTGATATGGCTATTGCTCATAAATCACGAGAGAAAGCAAATGTTGTAGGCGAGATGATGATTATTGGTGACGTGGAAAATAAAAATGTCATTATTATGGATGATATGGTAGACACTGCTGGAACTGTGGCTATGGCTTCGGATATAATGATGGAAAAAGGAGCAAAATCTGTTCGCGTTGTTGCAACACATCCTGTTTTATCAGGCCCTGCTTATGAAAGAATAAATAAATCCTCTATTGTTGAGTTTATTACAACTAATTCAATTCCAATTAAAGTAGGAAAGTCTAACAAGATTAAAGTTATTTCAATTGGTGATCTTTTTGGTGATATAATTAATAAAGTATATAACTTTAGAAGTATTAGTGGAAGTTTTATAATCTAGCTTCGACTACGCTCAGCTACCTTATAAAAATCCGTTTAGTTATCTGCTTTTTATTTTTAAAGTGAGTTTCATTTTTACATTCTGATAGATTGTGAAGGTCAATGGGATTAGAGTTTATTAGTGCTTCTTTCTTTGCTCTAGTCCATCCTTGAATTTGTTTTTCTCGATAAAATGCTAACGAAATGTGTTCAAATTCTTCTGAGTAAATTAGTTTAACAGGAAGCCTTTTGGAAGTATGATTTGAACCCTCACCATTTATATGCTCATTTAATCTTTTAACTAAGTTCTTAGTGCTTCCTGTGTAATAAGATCCATCAGAGCATTGCAATATGTACATGTATCCTTTCAACTATAATTAATTTATTATATATCAAGGTGGCTGAGCGTAGCTGATATCAGGTGGCTGAGCGGAGTCGAAGCCACCGTCTATTTTATCTCCATCTTCTTCATTATTTTCTGCATATCCTCTTTGAGATTCGCTATTTCATTATGTAGTATTTCATCCGAATCCGGGGGACTAGGCATTTCCGGGCTTATATAATTGACGAATTTCCAGATTTCTTTAATGTCTGAAGCATCAATTGTATAGGGTTCGTATTCGGGATTTAAAGAATAAACCCCTAGTTTTTTTTGTGATTTTAGTTTATTTTCAACACATTTAAAAACAATACCATCATCTAGTGTTAAGATTATGCAAGCATCTCCATCTTTAAGCGAAAACCAGTTTTGAATAAACTCTCCGGTTACATACGATTTATCAGGAATTGGTAACATCGAATCTCCGCTAATCTGGAATGTTCTGTATTTTTTTTCTTTTGATAAAAAAGGAAGTTGGAAACTTGGCAATACTTTTATAAATTCAGGATCAGCAAAACCTCTGGTGTATCCAGCTTTCGCACGAATGTTTACAAGCTCTATATTTTCCTTGTTTTGAGCATCAACAGTACTTGATAGTACACGTATTTGAGAACCGTTTAAGTAAACATCATTTCCTGCTACAACGAGTTTAAGTTCACTTTCTTTTAATGAACTAAGATCAAGTTTTAGAAGAACATCAATACTTACTTCGTAATAATTGCTTAATCTAATTAATACTTCAATAGATGGATAGCTTACTTCATTTTCATATCCACTATAAGTAGGTCGTGGTACGTTAACAGCAGATGCCACTTCATCTTGTGTTCGTTTTCTATTCTTTCTTAGGATTTTAAGATTTGATGGTAAAAACATAACAATATTTTTTTACAAAGATAGTAAATGATTTTAATATAATCAAGTATTTGATGTTGAAATAAGCAAGGCGAAGATGGGAGATGGGAGACCGAAGTATACTGGGAGCATTAATGTAATTTTATTTATATGCAAAAAAAGAGAGTGTGCGCTGAGCAAACCCTCTTGTTTTGTAATAATTTGTTGTTTTAGGTCTTCGGTCTATTGTACTGTTAAATTTATTTCCTGCATTTTTTCAGGAATCTCAACATCATGAGTATTTCCTTCAAAATCAACTCTTTGTAATCCAGTTATATTAACAACGATTACATCATCAGTTTGCGCATTTTCCTGAAGATTTGAAAGGTCAATCTGATTACTTGAGTAATCTGATTCAACGATTATACTGTTAAGTTCTTCCTCACCTCTCATTTGCTTAGCTGTGAAAGCAGTTATTACATATTCAGAGTCTTCTGGAAATAGTTCAGCAAATTTATCATCAGCAACAACTTCAACAACAACAGCGGTTACATTCTCGATATCATAATCTTGAATAACATTTGTTTCGGCATTAAAGAATCTAACTTGAGGAGCAGGTATTTTATCAGCAACTTCAAATTCTTTTGTTCCGCCTTTATCTTCAAAACTAACTATTAAACTTATAGTTTTACCGGCTTCATAAGGTACAAGACCAACACCGTCTGATTCTAAATATGCATCACCTGCATCATTGTCGATATAAGGAAGGGCTTCAGCAATATCAATGCCTTCAACGTCAACACTTAACATGTTTTTACATTGAGGCATTAGTTTTCCGTATTCATCAAGAATAGCTGATTTTACAGATATTTTGTCACTTTCAACGCCTTCTTTATTAACTTTTCTTTCTTGATTTTTGCAAGAAAAGAATGTAATAACTATAGCAATAGCAATAGTTATAAATTTAAATGTGTGTTTTTTCATTTTATTAATTGTTGTTTTTTTTACAAATATATAAGTTTTTTAAAAACACAACAATTATTTAAAAATATTTTATGTTTGTAGGCTAAAAATAGCTATTGGTTAAAAAACACAATCTTAAATGTGTTGAATTTTCTTGAATTATTCCCTGATATTTATCAAGCGATAATTATACAAATATCATTTTTATTTAAATTAAATTTAATTAAATTTGCTTGAATCAAATAGCCAAAGTTTTACTAAATAAATTATATAAAATGAAAAATACTGCATTTACAAAATTTCATATTGAATTGGGAGCTAGGATGGCCGAATTTGCCGGTTATAATATGCCTATTGAATTTACAGGAATAAATGATGAGCATCAAATATGTCGTGAGAAAATTGGTTTGTTTGACGTTTCGCATATGGGAGAATTTTGGGTAAAAGGTCCCAAAGCTTTTGAGTTTATTCAAAAAGTAACATCAAATAATGTAGCAGACCTTTACGATGGAAAAGTTCAATATTCATGTTTTCCAAACAATGATGGGGGAATAGTCGATGATCTTTTGGTATATCGTTTTGATAAAAATAATTATTTATTGGTAGTGAATGCTGCTAATATTGATAAAGATTGGGCATGGTGTGAAAAACATGCTAGAGAAATGGGATTAGAAATAGGAAAAGACTTGCAAAATTCGTCTGAAAAGATTTGTCAGCTTGCAGTTCAGGGGCCTTATGCTCTTAAAGCAATGCAAAAACTTACTGATGTAAATGTTATTGATATGGAATATTATACATGCAAACAGATAAGCTTTGCAGGAATTAACGAAGTAATCTTTTCAACTACAGGTTATACAGGAGCAGGAGGATGCGAAATATATGCGTATAATGAAGATGCTGACAAACTATATGAAGCTGTAGTTCAAGCTGGAAAAGAATTTGGACTAAAGTCTATTGGTCTTGGCGCAAGGGATACATTACGATTAGAAATGGGATTCTGTTTATATGGTAATGATATCAATGATACAACATCTCCTATAGAAGCTGGTCTAGGATGGATAACTAAGTTTGTTGATGGGAATAACTTTATTAATAGAGAATTTCATGAAAAACTAAAAGCCGATAAACCTTCAAAAAGACTAAAAGGCTTTGAGATGATTGATAGAGGAATACCTCGTCAGCATTATAAGGTTTTTGATGCAGAAAATAACGAAATTGGTGAAGTTACTTCTGGTACAATGTCACCAATGATGAAAAAGGGAATTGGTATGGCATATTTAAAAACTGGTTATGGAAAAGTTGATACAGAAATATATATAGGAGTAAGAAATAAAAAGCTAAAAGCTAAAGTCGTTAAACTTCCTATATATAAAGACCAAAAACCAATTGTAAAATAATAATATAAGGTAAAACTTTTCGGTATATAATTTTTCGGAAAGTTTTTTTTTATAATGAAAATTATTTGTGTAGGAAATAATCATAAAAATTATAATAAGGAATTATATTCAAATTCTAACAGGTTACCTTTGTTTTTTCTAAAACCAGAGTCTGCTCTTTTGAGAAATGAGATGTTTTTTTTACCTGATTTTTCAAATGAAATACAGTGTGAAATAGATTTAGTTATTAGAATTAGTCGATTGGGACGTCATATTGATGCAAAATTTGCACATCGTTATTTTGATACTATTGGTTTAGGAATAAATTTTACTGCTAAAGATGTTCTAAATGAATGTGTAAAAGAAGGCTTGCCTTGGGAAATAGCAAAATCATTTGATGGTTCTGTTATATTATCAAAATTTGTTAATATTTCAAATTTTCAAAACCTTAATGATATTTCATTTTTTCTAAAAAAGAATAATCGAATAATACAGAATTTAAATACTTCAGATATGATATTTAATTATTATGAAATAATTGAACTTATTTCAAAATATATGACATTAAAAATTGGAGATTTGATATTTATAGGTATAAATGGAGGTGTAGATCTTGCTAAAGCACATGATGAGTATAAGGGATTTCTTAACGGAAAAGAAATGTTAGGTGTAAAAGTTAGATAAATTAGCTTAAAAAACATATCTAAGTGTTTCATAAAACAATTAAAAATTATTACTTTTGAAGACTTACATATAATAAAATTATTTAATCAAAATTAGAATGAATTTAATTGAAAAAATTAAGGAAAATGCAAGACAAAATAAAATGCGTATTGTTTTGCCGGAGGGAACAGAATTAAGAACTTTAATAGCTGCAGACACAATAATTTCTGAAAAAATTGCAGACCCTATTTTAATAGGAAATCCAAACGAAATAAGAAAGATAGCTTCCGATAATAATTTGTCAAATATAGAAAATGCCAATATTGTAGATCCTAATAGTCATGATAAAAAAGAGGAATATATCGATTTGTTAGTAGATGTTCGTAAGGCAAAAGGATTATCAAGAGAAAAAGCTGCAGAAATAGTTTTAGACCCTTTGTATCTTGCTGTTTTGATGATAAAATCTGGTGATGCAGATGGAGAAGTTGCAGGAGCTGACAATGCGACAGGTGATGTGTTGCGTCCTGCATTTCAAATCGTAAAAACACTACCAGGAATATCAGTTGTATCAGGTGCATTTATTATGATTTTGAAAGATAAAGAATTCGGTGAGGATGGATTAATGGTTTTTGCTGATTGCGCAGTACATCCTAATCCAACGGCAAAAGAACTTGCGGAAATTGCTGTAGCTACAGGAAATACTACAAGAGCTATTGCTGGATTTGAGCCTAAAATTGCAATGTTAAGTTTTTCTACTAAAGGAAGTGCAAAACATGAAATGGTCAATAAGGTTGCTTTAGCAACTTCAATTGCTAAAGAAATGGCTCCTGATATGATGATTGATGGGGAGTTACAAAGTGATGCTGCAATTATCCCTGCAATTGGAAATAAAAAAGCCCCAGACAGTAGTATTGCCGGAAAAGCAAATGTGCTAGTATTTCCAACACTTGAAACAGGAAATATTGCTTATAAATTAGTGCAACGTCTTGCACATGCCGAAGCAATCGGACCTGTTTTACAAGGAATGGCGGCTCCAATTAATGATCTTTCAAGAGGTTGTTCGGTCAGTGATATTGTAAATCTTGTTGCAATTACAGTTAATCAGGCAGCAGCAATGAAAAATAAAACCAAATGTTAAATCTAAAATAAAACCTGTAAAATGAATGTATTAGTTCTAAATTGTGGAAGTTCATCTATTAAGTATCAATTGCTTGAAATGGGAGATAAGCCTGAAGTCAGAGCAAAGGGAATAGTTGAGAGAATTGGACTTAAAGTTGGTGTGTTGACACATAAAAATTATAAAAGTCAATGTTATGAAACCGAAACAGAAGTTCCAAATCATACTGTTGGGATTAAGCTTGTTTTGGATGCATTGATTAATAAGCAACATGGGGTTATTGATTCTCTTAATGAAATTAAAGCTGTAGGTCATCGTGTTGCACATGGTGGAGAGTATTTTACTCAAAGTGTTTTATTAAATGATGATGTAATTAACAAAATCGAAGCTTGTTGCGATTTAGCTCCGCTACATAATCCTGCTCACTTGCTCGGGATGAGAGCTATTAAAGAAGTACTGCCCGATGTTCCCCAAACTGCTGTCTTTGATACTTCTTTTCATCAATCAATGCCGGCTAGTTCTTTCATGTATCCATTACCATATAAATTATATGAACAACATAAAATTCGTCGTTATGGATTTCATGGGACAAGCCATAAGTTTGTTGCAGAAAAAGCTTGTAATGCTTTAAATTGGAATATTGAAGATAAAAAAATTATTACTTGCCATTTAGGTAATGGGGCTTCTATTACTGCTATTAAAAACGGAAAATCTGTTGATACATCAATGGGATTTACACCAGTTGAAGGTGTGATGATGGGGACTCGTACAGGAGATCTTGATCTTGGTGCTTTATTGTTTATCATGGAGAAAGAAAATTTTAGCGTTAGTCAAGCAAATTCATTTATAAATAAAAAGTGTGGAACTGCTGGTGTCTCAGAAATTTCTTCTGATATGAGAGATTTGGAAAGCGAAGAAGCAAATGGAAATGAAAAAGCAAAGTTAACTCTAGATATGTATGCTCATAGAGTAAAAAAATATATTGGAGCTTATTCTGCTGTTATGAATGGTGTGGATCTTATTATTATGACAGGTGGTATTGGCGAAAATTCATGCGATACACGTAAGAGAGTGCTTACTGATATGACTTATCTTGGTGTTGAGTTTGATGTAGAAAAAAATACTGGTTTAAGAGGGAAAGACGAAATTATTAGTATGCCAAATTCAAAGGTTAAAGTCATGACAATTACTACAAACGAAGAGCTTGTAATTGCTTTGGATACAGTTAAATTGGTGTTTGGATAGTAGTTTTGATAATATATTTTATTCAAGCTGTCTCTTTTAGTGACAGCTTTTTTATGACCTCGGATCAGGTTTAAATGGCATTTTTGCAAATTTTTGAGCCCGTAATACAGGATATCCAAACTCTACGTCAATAATTCCAAGCATTAAATAAACTCCACTACCTTTAAATGGATATTCTTTAAGTGTATCAGGGAAATGAACAGAGTCATAGAACTTGCCTTCAGAATCTATCCATGTCATAAAATTCATTATCTGACCATTATGGGTTTTTACGTACTTCAGGCAGACAAATATTCCTAACATTCTTACTGTTTTCCCTCGGTTTTTAAGCATGTCCTTAAATTTTACTTCTCCTCTATATTTGGTTTGTAAAAGATCAAAAAAATCTATGCTTACTGGAAAACCAATCAGTTCAATCTCATCGTACACATCTTCAATATTTGAATTTTCAAGTTCAGGAAGCTTGTATTCTGGTTCGGAAATTGTAAATAGACGCTTTTGATTGTCGTAAATCTTGATTTTTTCTTTCGATTTTTTAAGACATGATTTCCACATTAGTTCGGCTTTAGAAGCTCCGGTAAAACTAAAAGCACCTGACTTTATTAAAATGTTGAGTTGTTCATCAGGGATCCTACATCTGTTCTGGAAATCTTCTAAAGACTTGAAAGTCCCATTTAAATATCTTTCAAAAATAATCTGACTAATTATGGATTTTTCTAAACTTTGAATATGGATAAAACCGATATAAATATTTTTATGGTAAATGCTTGTCATATATTCACTTCTATTTATACAGGGTAGTTTTACTGTAGCACCAAGTCTTTTTGCTTCATGAAAATATACCCATGTTGAGTAGTATCCGCCAAAATTATTTATTACAGCTGTCATAAACTCAAGAGGATAGTAGGTTTTGAGGTAAAGGCTTTGATAGCTTTCTACAGCATAAGATGCTGAATGTGCTTTTGAAAATGAATAACCTGCAAAAGATTCGATTTGACGCCAAAGTTCAATACTGATTTTCTCTGGTCTGTGTTTTTTTTGACAAAGCTTAAAGAATTTGTCTTTAATACTGTCAAACTGAGCTCGTGACCGAAATTTTCCACTCATAGCTCTTCTTAATACATCAGCATCGGCAAGATCCATTCCTGCATAATGGTGACAAACTTTTAAAACATCTTCTTGATAAACCATTACTCCAAATGTTTCGTCAAGTTGTTGCTCCATAACTGAATGTAAGTATTTAAAACTTCCCGGATTATTGTATCTGACAATATATTCTTTCATCATTCCGGATTTAGAAACACCAGGTCTAATAATTGAACTGGCAGCAACTAGAGTTAGGTAATCTTGGCATTTGAGTTTGCTTATTAGTCCACGCATTGCAGGACTTTCTATATAGAAACATCCAATTGTATTTCCTGTTGATAAATATCTGTTTATCTTATCATTCTTCTTAAATTCATCAACTTTCCGAATATCAATTTCAATATCCTGGTTTTTAGAAATTATTTCTACACAATCTCTGATGTGTCCCAAACCTCTTTGTGATAAAATATCAAATTTCTCAAACCCTAGATCCTCGGCAATATACATATCCCACTGAGTTGTTTGAAAACCTTTTGGTGGCATGTCTAAAGCAGAATAATAGTATATCGGGTCATTGCTTATAATAATTCCACCTGCATGTATTGTCCGTAAATTTGGAAACCCTGATAGGTCAGAGGCTATCTCAATAATTTTTTTGTGTATTGAATCACTATTTTTGACAAGTTGTGGCGTGTTTGCTAAAATATCTAGTTCTTCTTTTGGTAATCCATTAACTTTCCCAAGTTCTCTTAAGATAGATCGGGTTTTAAATGTACTCATCGCTCCAAGTAAAGCAGTGTTTTCGGTACCATATCTTTTAAATATATATTTAAATACATCATCTCTATCTCGCCAAGAAAAATCAATATCAAAATCTGGAGGACTACTACGTTTTGGATTTAGGAATCTTTCAAAATATAAATTTAACTCTATTGGATCAACATCTGTAATACCTAAGCAATAAGCAACTATACTGTTTGCTCCGCTGCCACGACCGACATAAAAATATTTTTTTGACTGAGCATATTTAACTATATCATGGGCTATTAAAAAGTAAGAAACAAATTTTAATTTAATTATTATGTTTAGCTCAGACTTTAATCTTTCGAATGCAAGTACATTGTGTGCTCCATATCTCTCTCTTAAACCCTTTTCGGAAAGATGTTTTAGTATTTGTATGTCAGTTTTAAAATCTTTACTGAATAGTTTTTTGTTTTTGTGAGTTTTGGCAAAAACCAAGCTACATGATTTAAGAAGATTTAGTGTATTAACTAATATTTCTGGATAATCACTATAGATTTTACGCATGTAGGAGGGATGCATAAATATTTCTCCTGATGTTGCATGTAAGTCAGAAGGCAATTTAGATATCAGAGTATTTTTATCTATTGCACGCAAATTCTGAAAAAGCTCAAAATCTTTCATTTTACGAAAGCTTATACTATGTAATGCCAGCATTTTACTTTTTAATCTTGAGAGTTTTGAGCTTAAAAGCTTTTTAACACCAGAGGGTTGGACTCCAATAAATTCATTTTCATTTAGCTTATCCTTAGAAAAATATTTAAATGGATATATAATGTACGTGTTATTAAATGCAGGAATTTCTTGAGTCTTTTTCTTACGAATATTTATGTCACTTAAGAATTTGTTTATTTCTGCTAGTCCATGATTATTACGTGCAATTAATATAAATAACTGTTTGTATTCTTTGTCTCTTATGTCTACACCAGCAACCGGTTTAATTCCATTTTGTCTGCATGCAAAGTAAAACTCGGGAATTCCTGAAGTATTGTTTACGTCTGTTAAGACTATTGTTTCAGTATCGTGAACAAAAGCTTCTTCTGCAAGTTGTGTAGGCGATAGAGTCCCGTGTCGAAGGCTATAGTATGAATGACAGTTTAAAAACATGAATGATTGTAATATAATCTTTTAATAGATTACAATATAAATATAAGTGTGGTTTTATACAACATTTTTCGTAATAAAAACGAATTTATTACAGATTAATATGATAATTTTGTAAAAGTTGCGTTAGAAAATTATCAAATACTATCTCACGTTAAAATAAACTTATATTGATCTCTTAGATTGAAAATACATTATAAATTAAAAAACAGCTTACATTAATGCAAGCTGTTTGTGTAAAATGTATTGAAATTTTATTGTTTAACCAGCTTTAAAACTTTGTTTCCCATATTTGAAGAAATGTTAATAAAGTATATGCCAGCGGTTAAGTGTTCAGTTGATATCTTCTTGTCCGTATTGATTGTTTTAGAATTAATTATTTTTCCGGATATATCAGTCATTGTTAAGGAGTATTTTTCAACATTCTCCAAACCAAATATATTGAAGTAATCATCTGTTGGGTTAGGAGCAATTGTAATTTTGTCAAGAATGTTTGTGTTTATTGCTGTACATTCTTCAGGAGTAAGGTTAACTTCTACAAACGGCGTTTTGCAGTCTGGAGTATGGATTTGCCAATTGTAAAAGTAGTAATAATAGTCAGTAGGGCCAGTTCCTGCACTACTTTCTTTAATACTTACAATATTTTCGATGGTGTAAGGATAATCAAGATATAATCCATCATTTGTTCTAAATAAATTTGGAGCACCTAATCCAACAAGTTGTAAATTTTCTCCAATAGGGATGTTAAAATCTAAATTAATTGTTGAAACTCCATCTTCACAATAAATGGTTTTTTGTTCTAATATTTGTTGTTCACTATTTCTTAATGCAATGGATCTATTGCCAGCTCCTTCGGCGTTTATTTCAACTGATATAAGGTTAAATGGTATATAAGCATCAAAAATTAGATAATGAACATAACTTACATTTCCAAAGTAACCGCCACCGTCAGTATTATTTAATGCACCTACATTGTGTGTTTCTCCCGGAATAACTTCACGTAAATAGTAAGTTGTAGTTTCAGATATTGCAGGATGTTCCCAATAGTTTCCGATATATTCTGGTGTGTCATCCGATGTGGAGTTAAACCAATGTGCAGTTCCGCTTAAATCCAGGTTTATTTCGAATTCTGTATTTGAACATGATTGAATCGCATCTATTATAGGTGCTTCCGGCATATTGATATTTACAAAATCTTCTTTTACTAAAGTGTTTTCTCCAAATGAGTTGGAAACAGTTAAACTAACATCGTATGTGCCATTGTTTTCGTAAAAATGTATTGGATTTTGTTCATTACTTTGGCTACCATCACCAAAATTCCATAACCATTCTGTAGGTTCATTTATTGAATTATCGGTAAATTCGATTAATCCATCACAACTAGATTCAGGATATGCAGTAAAAATAGGGTTTGGTGGATTTTCAGCTCCTACACAATCAAATTGAATTTTAAAACCAGCAAGACTTAATCCGACATCGGAAAACAATCTAATAGTGATATATTCTCCTGTAGAACTAATGGTGCCTGGATTTCCATTTGTATTACAATAAAGTGTTGAATTAATTAGAGGATCGGAAGTTGAACTGCCATCATAAAATGCCATATAATCGAAATCACAAGTTGATTCACTTCCAGGTTCAATATCAAATTCAAGAATGGTTAGCACAATTGATGAAGAGCCAGGAGCATAGATAGTTATGCTCCCATCAGAATTGTCACTATAATTTCCATCTGGACCTCCGATATCATAAACAAAACCATTACAACCTTCAATAAGAGTATTTCCACTGGTAGGGACAAAGTAAGTGCATGGGATTGATTCATCGATAACAATAAAATCTTCTTCGGTTTTGCTATCTGAACCACAAGTTCCACTATTTACATCTAATTGAACGTCAAAAAAACCGGCTTCTGTATAGGTGTGAGTAGGATTTATCTCGGTTGAAGTATCTCCATCACCAAAATGCCATAAAAAGCTATCTCCATTATAACTTTGGTTACTAAAAGTAACTTCTAAGGTTGGTTCACAAGCTTCTTGATATGTTGCCGTAAAGCCCGCATGTACTTCGTTAACGTAAGGAGCATCAGCTACTCCTATAGCATAAAATCCATCTCCTGCCGACTGCACTTCAGGAGAACATGCACCATATAAATCAGCAGCTGCCTGCATAGCATAAAACCATGCATCATGATATTCTGATGTGGGCGTTAAGTAAACAGTTTGTAATCTGAATGTTATTTGTTCTGCTTTATCTCTTCCAATTGCTGTTACTGAATATTCATCTCCATTGTCATTAGTTCCGGAGCCTCCTTCACATAATAAATAATACCAATAGCAAAGAGGTGACATATTTGTATGTACTCCACCATAATCCTCTACTCCATAAACCCAGAAATCTCCATGATAAGTATCTGGTTTGTTAGTTGCGTTTGGATCTGACAAAGATCTGAATGTTGTTCCTATATCTTCACCTATTTCCCAATCAGCTAATTCAGGGACAGCATAAAATTCTATAGATGCACCAAAAATATCACTAAATGATTCATTTAGTGCTCCTGATTCATCTTGATAATTTAAGCTACATGTGTATGCTGTTAATCCATGAGTGATTTCGTGTCCACAAATATCTACAGTGCATAGAGGTGTAATTCCGGTTTCTGAATTACCATCTCCGTATGTCATCCATTGTCCATTCCAAAAAGCATTTACATTCGAGCTTCCTCCATTTTCTATTAAATCAAAATGAATAAAGGACCAAAGTTGATAACCATTGCCATCAATACTGTTGCGACTATGTATGTCGGAATAATAATCATATGTAGACATTGTAGCAAATTGTGCATCAGTTGCATATTGATCTAATTCGGGATTTATATTATTCCAATTGTTATCATCATCAGTAAACTCTGTAGCAGCCTCATAATCAATTCCCATATTACAATTAAGAGTTCTTATGCCATCACCTCTGGTATTATCTGTAAGTACATATTCGCTACCATTATATTCGGTATTTATTTGTTGTTCTCCACTATACACTGTTTGTGCAGTACCTATTTCATCAGAACTAATTACTAAAGGCATATCAAACAAAATATCTCCAGTAATTGCATCTACATATACATTTTTTCTAATATGTGGTTTCTTTGCATATATATTAAATTTATAGGCTGTCCTAAAACTCGATTGATTATTAATTTTTTTATTATCTGGGACAATTACTTTCTCTGCTTTAGGATAATAACTGGCATTTGGATTGTCGGTAAATTCTTTAAGCATATTTTCCTCTCCTTCGTGTTCCCACATGTAAATTTCTGCATTAAAGTAATTTAACGCATTTTGTAGTGCTGTGTTTTCATCAAGTGTAAATGTAAATGAAACATCAATATTATCCATTATGTTCCCATTCATTGCATAAACACGATTGTTGTTAATTTGAACATGCCATCTAGAAAATTCTATAGGTATTCCATTGTATGTTTGTGTATATCGTAAAGTCTGTTCTGATTCCCGATTCTTTTGTGTTTGGTATAGTTCTACACCTAGAGCATCTGATATATATAAATTATCAAGTATTTTTAGGGCTTTGTTAAGATCAATATTAGTTGACTTATTAAAGTGAATAAAATTTGGAACTTTTGTAAAATCTTTAAAACGAACAATGTCTGCACCTTGTACAATTTCGTTTGCATCCAATCCTTTATAAACTTGTGCAAAAATTTGAGTTATAACAAATGTTAAAACAAAGAGTAATGTTATTTTTTTCATAATCATTTAATAATATAATGAGTAAAGTTAACAAAAAGACATAAATAATCCTATTTGGTTGCAAAATAAATCAGACTTTATACTAAGACTATTCTAATCAATATACAGAGTGTTATTTATATTGATTTTATTTATAGTGTTTTGTTCTGAAATATCGTAATCCAATTTTGTTTAAGTTGGTATTTGCTTAATACATATAAAGATATACGATAAAATGTTTTAATGATATATGTAAATTTCTAACCCATTGAAGATAATAATACGAGCTAATTGTGAATTAACTTTAGTTGTTTATAACAATTATGTAGATTATAGATTATTTATCTTTTTGGGTTACAATTTTTAGAAAAATATAAAATGGAGAATTAAATAGAAAAAACAATGCTTCAAAAATAAATGAGCTATTTTCTGCTTTTTTACCTTTTAGCCTACTAACAAATGCATCAAGGGTATTACCATACAAGTTTCCTAAAAATACAAGGCGAATATTTAAAATAATAGCTTCAGCATTTTGTTTACCATATTCATCATTTAATTTTTTTAACATAAATTGTTCGGGTTTTCTATCAGTTTCGGCATAATGTTGAGAGAATAATATTCCTGTTAATTCAAAATCGTCAACTGCAGTATCAAATTGTAGATTTAGTAACTTTTTAACTTCAGATGAAGAAATTCCTGATTTTACAGATTGTTTTGCATGAAACCATTTACAGTATGTGCACCCATTGATAGATGAGACAACAGTCATTATTTTCTCACGAAAAGAGTTGCTTATGTATTTGTTCTTACTTAGTTTGTGCAATTTGCCAATATTGGACATTAAAAAGAAAATATCTTTAAAGAAAAGGCGAAATGAATAAACTTTTTTATGAAAAGTGTTATTTTTCATTAGTCTTTCATGTTTTTTAGTTTTTGATATGTTTGATAATCTGCCAGATTCCATTCCAACCAGTTTTTGTTTTCATATCGGGTAATGAATTTTTCACGCTTTTCAATTACAGCTAGTTGGTATGTGTAAATATCCCAGATATAGGAGCGATGTTTCTCCAAATCAAAAGGCATTGATTCCTCTTGTATTGTATTGATTTCTTCTAATTCTTCAAGGCTTTTATAAGTATATGGTAATGCAGAATTATTTAGTCTTGACATAAACCTAAAGTCGATTAGTGAGCGGTCATAATGTGAAAAATTAAATTTTGCAATGTGCAAATCCCAGTTTACACATGTGCTTAATGATAATACTATCAGTAGAGCAAATCCGTTAACTTTCCATAAATAATAAGATGTTTTGAGGTTTGAGATTTTGATTATTATACTGATTAGTCCAAAAATCGTTAATAATAAAAAGAATAATACAGCAATACGCTTATATGCTAATCCAAAATAGTTTATATACCAATAATTTCTAAGCATAACAGAAATTACCATTATCATATTTTGGAAAATCCATAATATCGTTAAGCGTTTTAACCATTTGTTTTTTGAATAAAAATTAAGATTTCTCTGAAAAAAGAATAAAGCAATTCCTGCCGACAGAAAAACAGAAAATACAAGAACCCATGTCCCTTCATGTACAAACTCTTTCAGGAAAGAACCATCCCACTTAAATCCAAACCATAAATAAACAAAATCTAATACGTTAAAATACAAAATAAGAAAGTTTAAGGAAGCCAATAGTATGATACCGGAAAGACATTGCGTTTTTAGACTTAAAGGTTTAAAACCAATATAGTTTCTTTTTCTTACTCTAAATAATTTATCATTTGCATTCAAGTCATTTTTATATAATCCAACAGGCTTTGTTTTCATATATAATGCGTTTGTTATTATTGCCCCAAAAACAATGAATATAATAAAGAGAAAGTCTATTTTTTCTAGAAAACTCTTTATTGCAGCAATAATACCTTCAAATTGAGCATAAAACTTAGAGCTGGCTGCTGTATATAAAATAATAAAGAAAATAAGTATAAGTGCAGGAATAATTATTAAATAAAATACTTTTGAAATACTAAGATGTGTCTTTTTTGATTGTTCCTGTGTATTGATTTTTATAGGTTCATGCCAATTTAACAAAGGACTAATTTGGGATGAAAACAATCTGATAAAAGATTCTCCAAGAGCATGTATGTATGACCTAAAGCCTTGATATGCCATCAATCCGCTAAATGTGAAAACTAAAACTATATTTATAAATATACTCCACGAAGTGTTCAATATTACCACCATTATACTAGATAAAAATACTCCTATAAGTACAGAAATACTTAAAAAGTTAAATTTTACAGGTGTGTTAATATAAATCATTAATGGGATGACCAATATTTCAAATAATAAAAGGTTTAAACCAACGTAATTTCTGTGAAAAAGGAATGCAAATATTATTGATGTTATAAGATTTAATAAAACAACTTGCCTTTTCTTCATAATTTTAGTTTTTGATTCAAATTATATAAACTATAAAATTATAAAAAATATTGTATTAGTCTTTATGTGTATATGTTTTTTTATGTGTAGAATCTTTATATTTAATCACATATTTTACAATCCACTATATTTTGTGATTCGAAAGTAAAACAACAACAAATCTTAATATTTACATCTATCTTAAAATGATATTGCAGTTCGCTAGAATTTGCAATATATACACATTTAACAATCTGGAAGATCTAATACTTAAAACTTATTGGTGTACAGATAGGTTAGAAATAAAAACAAAATCCAATTCACTTGCTTTTAAATAAGTAGTTTTTACATCGTAATAAGAATCTAGTTATTCTTAAAATCCTCAATCAATCCTTCTACAATCCATTTTGCTAATGCTTGACGGTTATCAGGATTTAAGAATCTCTTTCGATCTTTTTCATTTTGGATATTGCCTAATTCAATAAAAACAGCGGGAGGGAGCACTTTACGTATTACCAATAAATTCCTTGACGAAACAGAACCTTCATATCCTCTATTAGGTTGATGTTTAGCATATTTATCAGCAAACATTTGTTGAAGTGCTTTGGCAGTTGTTTCTCCTTTTTTACTTCCCGGAAAATGATAAAAGAAAACATCTACATTTGCTCCAACCGAACGTGAATCAACATGAATAACAATGACTCTTTGATATTTTGCAGTTTTATCCTCCAGGTACAAATCATTTACTGCATCAGCTCGTTGAATTAGTCGTTTATTGTGATTTTTAGGAATATCTAAATCAGGATAACAATACTCATCATAATCTATATCAAGTAGCTCATCTTCACGAATACCATCATCAGGGTCGTTAATTATCATGTGAACGGTACCATTGTGCTCAACTATCTTACGTGCAATGCGCATTGTTATATCATATGCATATTCGTCTTCACTAATTTTCTTACCATTAATACTTGTAACTGCGCCTGGATCAGGACCGCCATGCCCACTGATCAAAAAGAAAACTGCACCTTTCAGCTGATTGTCAATTATTGTATCTGAAAATATGTTTTCGAGTCTATAGATAGTATCTTTTGAAATTGTATCATTACTAATGATTTCCGTAATAGTATCAGAAATAATTTGAGGTAAAAAATATGTCTTACCTTTTATTAAACTATCATCATCCCCAATATTATCAATATTTAATTCTTTAAATATGGAATAATAGTATTTAGCTGGATATCCATTTTCTCTTAGAATTTTATATATTCCGTCTCCTTTCTTTGCAATTACTGATTTTAAGCTATCTGTTGATTGCGCAAATATAATTAGAGGGAACAAGAGAAATATGGATAATAAAAATGCTTTTATCTTTTTCATACCTGACAAAAATAAAAACAATTAAACAAATTTCAAGTTTTTTAATTAATATATATTGTATTAAACTAAAAAATCATACTTTTGCACAAAATTATTAAATAATGATAAAGATTACATTACCCGATGGTTCGGTGAGAGAATATGAAAGTACAGTAACAGGTTTGGATATTGCAAATAGTATTAGTCCTAGATTAGCTAAAGAGGTATTATCTATTTCTGTTAATGATGAATTGTGGGATCTTACCAGAAAAATTGATAAGGATTCAAGTATAAAATTGCATAAATTTGATGATGAAGAAGGGAAACATGCATTTTGGCATACCTCTGCTCATATTATGGCTGAAGCTATTGAGGCTATTTTTCCAGGCACAAAATTCGGAATTGGACCAACTATAGAAAATGGATTTTATTATGATATAGAACTTCCTGAAGGAAAATCACTATCAGAAAAGGATTTTCCTGTAATTAATAAAAAAATGTTAGACTTGTGTCAACAAAATAATTTAATAGAACGAAAAGATATTAGTAAGTCTGATGCAATAAAATATTTTAAAGAAAAGGGTGATGAATATAAATTAGAACTTATTTCGGAACTCGAAGAGGGAACAATAACATTATATTCTCAAGGTAAATTTACAGATTTGTGTAAAGGTCCTCACTTACCTTCTACGGGGAAAATAAAGGCTATACAAGTATTGAGTCTTGCCGGTGCATATTGGCGTGGTGACGAATCACGTCAGCAATTAACAAGAGTATATGGAATTAGTTTCCCAAAACAGAAATACCTTACCGAATATCTCGAAATGCTTGAGGAAGCAAAAAAACGTGATCATCGAAAATTAGGAAAAGAACTCGAATTATTCCATTTTTCTCATAAAGTTGGTATTGGGATGGCGTTATGGTTGCCTAAAGGAACTGAATTAAGAGATAGACTTGAATCGTGGTTGACTGTTGAGTTAAAAAAGAGAAGTTATGAAATGGTTAAAACTCCACATATTGGAAATGTAGAGCTATATAAAACATCTGGCCATTACGATAAATATGGAGAAGACTCATTTCAACCAATTCAAACTCCATCAGAAGGGGAAGCTTTTATGCTAAAACCTATGAATTGTCCACATCATGTTGAAATTTTTAAATTTAAGCAGTATTCATACAGAGATTTACCTTATAGAATGGCTGAATTTGGAACTGTTTATCGTTACGAACAACATGGGGAATTGCATGGTCTAACCAGAGTTAGAAGCTTTACCCAGGATGATGCACATATTTTTTGTCGTCCCGATCAAGTTAAAGATGAGTTTAAAAATATTATTGATTTGGTAATGTTTGTTTATAAATCTTTAGGATTTAATAATTATCAAACCCAAATATCTCTTAGAGATCCTGAAAATCATACTAAATATATAGGTTCTGATGAAAATTGGGAAAAAGCAGAACAATCAATTCGAGAAGCTGCTGAGGAAATGGGACTTGAACCTGTAATAGAATATGGTGAAGCAGCTTTCTATGGACCAAAACTTGATTTTACTATTAAAGATGCTTTAGGACGTAGTTGGCAATTGGGTACAATTCAGGTCGATTATAATCTGCCCGAGCGTTTTGAATTAGAATACACTGGCTCAGACAACCTTAAGCATCAGCCAATTATGCTTCATAGAACAATCTTTGGATCAATGGAAAGATTTGTTGCTGTTCTTATCGAACATACAGCCGGAAAGTTCCCTTTATGGCTAACTCCTGATCAGGTTGCATTGTTGCCAGTTAGTGAAAAATATAATGATTTTGCAAAAAAAGTTTCAGATTTGTTGAAAAATTACGATATTCGCAGCAAAATTGATGATCGAAATGAAAAAATAGGTCGGAAAATTAGGGATAATGAATTGCAACGTATTCCATATATGATAATTTTAGGAGAAAAAGAAGCAGAAGGAAAAACTATTTCTGTACGTAAGCAAGGTAAGGGTGATATTGGAAGTATGGAAATAGAAGCTTTTGTTGAAATAATAAATAACGAAATAAAAGAATATTTTAATAATTAAAAGGAGGACCAAGTTATAGCATATTTGAATAGAAATAATAGATACAAGAGAGTCAAACAACCAGAGCATAAAATAAATAAATATATTCGTGCTCCATTTGTTCGTCTCGTTGGTGAAAATGTTGATAAACAAGGAATTGTTAGCTTACGTGAAGCTCTAGATATTGCAGATAATCTTAATTTAGATTTGGTTGAAATTTCACCAAATGCTGAACCACCTGTTTGTAAAATTATTGATTATCAAAAATTCTTGTATCAACAAAAAAAGAGACAGAAGGAAATACAAAGCAATGCTCAAAAAGTTGTGCTTAAAGAAATTCGTTTCGGACCTAATACCGACGATCATGATTATAACTTTAAACTTAAGCATGCTATAAAATTCCTCGAAGATGGAAACAAAGTAAAAGCTTTTGTGTTTTTTAAAGGTCGATCAATTATTTATAAAGAAAAAGGCGAAATTTTACTCTTAAAATTAGCTCAGGATCTTGAAGATTATGGTAAAATTGACCAACTACCAAAATTGGAAGGTAAAAAAATGCAAATTATTATATCTCCAAAAGTGACAAAGAAAAAGTAATAACTTTTAAAATTTAATGTGATGCCTAAAATGAAAACTAAATCCGGTGCAAAGAAAAGATTTGTGCTTACTGGAACTGGTAAATTGAAAAGGAAACATGCTTATAAAAGCCATATCCTTACTAAAAAAACAACAAAACGTAAAAGAGCTTTAACTCATTTTACAACTGTTAAAGATAATGACTTGCATAATATCAAGTTGTGTCTGGGAATGAAATAATAAATGTATATTAATCAGAGTGATTTAGCCGAAAGATTCCGTAGTGTCGGAACGCTAAACATTCATAAAATTTAAAATTATGCCAAGAAGTGTTAATGTTGTTGCTTCAAGAAATAAAAGAAGAAAAATTCTTAAGCAAACAAAAGGTTATTTTGGAGCAAGAAGTAAAGTTTGGACTGTTGCAAAAAATGCATACGAAAAAGGACTTACTTATGCTTATAGAGATAGAAAAAACAAAAAGCGAACTTTTAGAGGTTTGTGGATTCAGCGTATTAATGCCGGAGCTCGCTTAAATGGAATGAGTTATTCTCAATTTATGGGTAAAATTCATGCTAATAATATTGACTTGAACAGAAAAGTTCTTGCAGATCTTGCTATGAATCACCCCAAAGCTTTTACTGCTATATGTAAAAAGCTTAAATAATTTAAATATTTTGTCAACTTTGGATATACTGAGTCCGCCTTTTGGCGGACTTTCTTTTTAGAACAATCTAACAAGTTGTATGAGGTAAATCAAATATAATTTTAGTGTGAGAAATAATTTATTATATCAAAAATTCTAACAAAATTCAAATTCTTGTTTCTTGAATCTTAAACTATATATAGAACATTAAAAGTTTAGCAAAAAATACAATACTTAAAAATAATAAAACCCACAAGCCTGCAATTATTATTCTTAAAAAGGATGCAGAACCTGAATCTTTAATGTTTGTATTTTCTTTATTCAATTTCATTATTAAATAATATTCTAATCAAGTTTTCTATTATTAAAACGATTATTGTTTGATAAGGGTTGCTTTTAAATGTTAATAAATAATTAATATTGACATAACTAGATATTATTGTTTATATTTGTATAGTAGTATTGACCAATTTGATATATGAAAAAGAAATTCACGTTATTTGCAATTCTGCTGCTCTACGGAATTATAATGTTTCCTCAAAATGTAGATTTGTATTTAATACCTCAAAATGTAGAAACTTTGATTGGAAACAATGAAAATGTTTATCTTGATCCTTTTTGGGTGGATAATTTAATCGATTTCCCTGGAATAACTGCTACACAAGATCGTTTTAACATAAATGAAAAGGAAGTAGATGAAATAGCAAATACAGAAGATATGTTTACATCATTTGATATTGATGCAGAGTTTGGTTGGAGTAAAACAGCTAAATTTGTCGATTTGCCACTAGCATATTTTTATAAGGATTTTGAATTTTCTTTACAAATCCCATTCTATTTTCAAAAACAAGTTTTTTATTCGCATGGATATGTTTCTACAATGGGACTTGGAGACCTAACATTGTTATCTTCTTGGAAATATAATAATCTACAGGTATTTGATAAGGTAAGCATAGCTGTTAGTATTCCAACAGGAAACCAAAATAAATCTGTAGGTGGATATCTGTGTCCATTAGGAACAGGAAGCTATGACATAATATTTGACAATCAATTTCAACTAAATAAACCAAATTATGCTATTAATTCAATATTAACATACAGATATTCCGGACAATCTAAAAGAAAAATAATAATTAGTTATCCTGATATAGGGGGATTTGAACAAATAGAGTATTTTCTTTCAAATGGACATACTGTTTCGTTAAATAGTTCATTTAATTACTATTTAACAAATTATATGAGTGTTTTTGGAGGTTTTAG
>CAYUWD010000028.1:0-15339 GCA_964448235.1 uncultured Bacteroidales bacterium
AGTAAAATCTTCCATAAATGGAATTGCGAGTGGTTCAGAAATACTAATATTATCAATATTCCAAGACAAATCATCATTATATCCGTTAAGTATAAAAGCAAGTTGGAAAACTTCTCCATCAACAGCACTTAAGTCAATAAATATTCTTTCTGGATCTATACTTGCAGTATTATTAGTCTGCTCCCAAGCGGTATTCCAAGTTTCTCCGTTGTCAATAGTATAATCAATTCTTAGATCAAAAACATTAGTATTATAATAAACACTATGTGAGAATGACATTGTTAGATTCGAATTTGTAGTAGCATCAATTGTTGGAAGATAGACTATATTTTCACCAGTTATTCCTGGGACGCAAAATACTGCTAATTCGGGATATGTGCCACCAGCATATGCGTATGTGCCAACATACGAATCTGTGTTAAATTGATTCCAGCCATCTGGAAGTGTCCAATTAGGAACTCCAGTAAAATCTTCCGTAAATGGAATTGTCTGTTTTTCATAAATGCTTATATTATCAATTGACCAACTGATGATATCGTTATTATTTCCGTCAAATGCGAAAAAAAGTTGAAAAATTTCTCCATCAAGAAAACCTAAGTCAACAAATGTCATTTCAGCATCTATATCTTCTGTAATATTATTTCCCCAAGCTAGATTCCAAGTTTCTCCATTATTAATAGTATAAGCAATTTGTATATCAAATGAACCACTATACCAATTGACATAGTTTAAGAAAGACATCGTTAGATTAGACTTTTCTGTAGCATCCATTTTCGGAAGATAGACTATGTTTTGACCATCTAATGCTGGAACCCAGTTGAATCGTAATTCTGGAGATGTGCCGTTTGCATCTGAACTTTCAGCAACACTCCAATTTGTATGGTTTTGATCCCAGCACTCTGGAAGTTCTCCAGTAGTAATTCCAGTAAAGTTTTCCAGATACGGAATAGAGACTAGTTCACATTCATATTCATAAACAAGAACATCATCAATCATCCAAGCAAAATCACAGCCACTGCTTTGACTTAAAAATTTAAAGCGTATCCATACAGGCGCTTCATTGCCAGCAACACTTGAAATATCTATGTCAATAATTTCGGGGTTTGTAGATTCGTCCTGTTGAACGTACTCGGCAAATACTTCAAAATCTGTCCAAGTAGTTCCATCATTACTAACTTGTACGAAAACTCCATCTTCGTTATATCTTTTGTAGAAAGTTTCAAATTGAATATGAACATTTGCGTATGCTGAGCAATCAAAAGAGTAAGTAGTTAAATATGCATTTTGGTTACCACTACACAAGTTGTCTGAATCAAATAAAGCAAAACCATTAGCAGCTGTTGTGGATTCAATCGGAAGCATATAACTAGAATTAGAAGGGCCAGTGGTACCAATTACCCAGTCGTCTGAGGTTCCTGTTTCATGGGATATTATCCATTGATCAGGATCTGAGAAATCACTTGAAAAGATAGTTGCACCAACTACTTTCGCTGATTTGGCAGATGTTTTGCTTGTGGTTGATTGATCAAACTGTTTTTTTGAGCTTAAAGAATTAGTTTTACTTTTTTTGTCAATTAAACTTTTTTGACCAAAACTCATAGATGCAATTAAGACTGCAACTAGAATAAATGTAATTTTTTTCATTGATTGTAAATTTAAATTATTAAAATGGTTTTATTAGTACATTTAATTTATGGTAACTAATCAGTGCCAAAAAGGCAAAATAACGTGATCGTTTCCATTTTTTTTGTTTTTGTAATTTTAAAACCGTCTATTATTTGATATTCCTATGTTTATTTAATTTCTTGTGCTCCATAGCCTTGAATTGCTCCAAAAAGCTCGAATGTTTTTTCGTATGGATAGCGGTTGCCATACATCGAAGCCCTAACGGTTTCTGTACCTTGCATATTCATTCCTAATGCTGAGCGGAATGTATTTACAGATGAGTTTGGGTTAAAAGACGATGTTTGAGTACCAGTTATTCCAATAAAACCTTTAAGATAAGGAGTATCTATTGTTTTGCTTATTGCATTAACTTCTGTTTCGTTCATCTCGCGATTTTTCTCATATTTAGTCAATTGATTTACATCTTCAAAGTTTTTTGCGAGTACAAAAGTCCATCCGCCACCACCCGATGGTAAAACCATATCGCCATTGCGATTACCAAAAAAGAGATTGTCCCATGCCGAAGTTACACGTTTAGCTTCTTTAGCTTTATCAGCATCAGAATAAGAACGATCTAATGCACCAAAATTTGTACAGCCAAATATATTATTATAGACATCAGAGTCAATACCAGTCATATAGCGAAAACCATAACCCATATCTTCCATTATTTTTGTTCGGCACCATGTGAATAGTACGGTATTATTATGAAAGGCTATTGACGATGTATTAGGTTGTGCCAGACCACCACGTACTTCACACGCAGCCATGCGGTTTGCAACAAATACATTATTATATACGTCGAAATGTCCGCCTTTGCAAGCCATTTGAATTCCAAAATGATATCCGTTTAGGAACACACAGTTGCGAATTGTAATATTGCCTTCTGCTTCACCACTTATAAGCTGGAACGCACTTTTCATACCTTGAGGCTGAAGTACTGGATACCCTGATGGGGATTCATCCACACATACGATACGACCAGTTTCACATCCTGCAGGAGCACTGGCTGCGGCATTGTCATACGCTGGAGCAGCATACATATTAATTTGTCCACGGTCGAAAATAATTCCGTCTATAAGAACAACACCATTACGATTCCCCACTACACGAATATCCATCACACCTTGATTTCCAGAAGTTGGAATTTGTGCAATACTTGGACGCATTGTTGTGCGGAATTTTATAGGATCACGTTGCGAAAAATCATCAGAATAGCCTCCTACAATTGATAGATACTTATTTACTTTTACCCATCCTTGGTCTAGATAGCCAAGATAATTACCTGCTGCTAAACAAATAAGGGCTCCTTCGGGGGCATCGTCAATGGCTTTTTGTAAATCTTTTAGAGGAGCCGACAAGCTGCCATCATTTCTATTACTGCCATTTTTCACTGAAACATAAATAGTTTCAGTTCCTTGTGGGATTTCGCCCTGTTTAACCACATGATTACTTGAAGTCTCCTTACCAGCAGTCGCTTTACCAGCAGTCGCATTAGAGATACTTTGATCAAATTTTTTCTCACCTCTATCTAACCCTTCACGTGTTTCTCTCGCTGCTTTCTCTTTTACTTTTTGTCTAACCTGCTGTTCGGCCGACCCTTTAACTTCTTTACCGAGCTTTTTTAAGTTGATTTGAGCATCAACTGTAAAGCTGAATGCTATTACCAAGGCTATTGCCATAATTACTTTGTAAGTCGTTGTTTTCATATTATAAGATTTAGTTTAATTACTTGCAATGAATAAGATTTTCATTTTTATAAATTTACGCTAGATAACGCATTCACACAATTCGGGAAATCACTCAATTTAACTACGGGAATTCCCGTAGGACTATAGAAATCAAATTAAAAAAGACTGTTGTCTGTCAAAATCCTAGCGGATTTAGCTCAATCGCCTTATTCGTTGGTGTTTATTACAGCTTAATTAGCTTTTCAAAATAGGTTTTTTGCTCCTGCTTAATACAAATTATATATGTCCCCTTTGATAAACTTGAAATGTTAATTCTGTTTTCATTATTTTTAATGCTTATGATTTCACCAAGCAAGTTTGAAATAATAATTTGAAATTGCTCAGTTGTCGGCAAGTTAATATTTACCTCAGCATTAGCAGGGTTTGGAAAAACTAAAACTTGATTTTGATTATTGAAATGAAAACCTTCAGTACTCTCAATTTGATCAGCGCCAGCATCCAGTCGGTTTAAATTTCTGGTATCGTTTTCGAAATCTGTCGAGGGAAAATCTAACAATCCTGTTGCAAAATCATAAGCAATACTTTGTTTTGTTATGTGATAATTATGATTAATGTAATCGTAAAAACCTACATCTTGGGCAGATAACACATTATATGATTCGTTAAAGGAACTTTCTGCCCAAATATGATTTACGCTTCCATCTGTTCTTATTAATATGTTTCCATAAACATCAATATTCATGGATAGTCCATAACCAATAGAAACGCACATATACTCGGCAGAAATAATAGTATTAAAACGTATTACACATGAATCAACATAAGATTCACCTCCATCAGCTATTCGTATTCCACGCTGACAGTTATAAACGATATTATTCTCAATCAATATTTTATTTCCCACATTTGGATGATCTGAAAAGTATACAATTCCATTTTTTGTTGCATTTGACAGCAGGTTACTGCTCACAATTCCATTAGAACGCACACTAATGCAGTTTCCATAATTATTATAAATATTTTGAATTTGATTTTCTGAGATTAGAAAATTGTTTCCATAGAAATAAATGCCGTGATGCGGTTGTCCAATTGAAGCACCTACAGTATCCAGCCCTATCCAATTAAATTTATTGTTTAGTATTTGTGTATTTATATGTTGTTCCTGTCCCAATACGCCATTGCCATATATTGAGTCAAACGTGCAATTTTTAATGATTACACCATCTGAAGCACCTGAGGAATGTAGCCTAATTCCATTTCCTTCAATATTATGAAACACACAATCATCAATTATCACATTATTTGCATCGACAATTCTAATGCCATCACCCAAAACAGTATGCTTAAATGTGCAATTCTTTATTATAGCATTGTCCCATGAAGATCCTACCAAATCTAATGTAGTTGTAAACACACTGTCTTGAATGATAATTTGCGATTTTACAATACTTGACAATATCAATAAAATCAGAAATAAGGACATGTGTTTTATATTTGTCATTTTGGCTAAAACTTTATTACATTATTTTCTTACTTTATTGCCAGTTTCCGGCAGCACTTTATTTTTAAGTCTCTACTGCCAATGTGCGCTACATCCTTTCATACGGCTCTAATGGTACAAATATACGACTTTAATACAATAATTTGCAGTTTAAAATTAAACTTGGTTTACTGCAACTTACCCATTGCCTCAACTAAACAGGCAGCCGTTTTTAAAATAAAATTTAACTACACGATAATAAACACCCAAAGTTAATAATGAAGCTAAAAAAAGCCTAAAACTGCCACATAAGGCGATTTTAGGCTTTTTTAATCGTTAATTAATATCTATTAGCAAGTAAATAAACTGCTATAAATAACGCAGTTTAATTTTCAAACTCGGAATGTTATTACGCAAAGGAAATTCAAAATCAGCATATTTAGGTCGAGAAATTCCTTCATGGTAATAATTCGAAAACCCAAAGCCTTCTTTTGGCATTCCAATAAAATTATAATTCATTCTTTCATCAGCATTTTCATCATCGTGTACAGCAATTCCATATTTTCCTTCAGGCAAATCGATCGTACATGAAAAAACACCATTTATCAAATTGTCCTTTTTGGGAAAGACAAACATTTTTATCGGATCATCATCTTGAAAACTTTGGTTGTCAATAAAAACCGCAACAATTATATTCCCATCAAAGCTATTCATTTCTTCGATGGTAATAGTTAACGGAATTGATGTTGCATGTTCGGATGCAGCAAAAAACATCATAAAAAGCATTACAAAATTTTTCATATTTTTAGATTGATAGATTAATTTTATTTTCCTAATACATTGGGTGAAAAATCGCTTTCAGGCAAAGAGCAGGTCTGTTGAAATTTATCAATTGTCATAATTGATTGTCTGCCATTTTGCACATTCTTTTTTTCCATATAAAACGCAAAGTAACTTCCACCTGCTTGTTTCTTATAATCTTTAATAAACTGAACTCTTAACAATTCATTATCAAAGTCGTAAGATGCCGTTTTATGACACAAATAGCTACCTTTTTCTATCCAGGCTTCCTGGCGTAAAAAACCGTTTTCATCTTCAACATCTTCATTTTTACAGGTTGATTCAATTACCCAGCATTGCTTGCCTTCAAAGGTTTCTTCCCTTAATATTTTATAATTAAAGTCATTCATATTTGGTTTACCCATATCAGCATAAGTAAATTCCGATCCCATAAAACCTTTTCCTTTCTCACTGCTCACAATGCGTCGAGTTTTTCTTAATGCAGGCATATAAATCCACATATCATCAGCGGTAGTTTTATTATCGTAAATAAGTAGAGTTGTTCCTTTAATATCAGCAGGTGCAGTAAATTTTAAGATTGTTTTATTTACACCATCAAATTCTCTTGATGCAGTAACAAGTTGCCGTATGCGCTCCCGCCCTTTATTATCAATTATTTTCAAAGTTGACGCCATTTCTATTGATTTAAACTCAATCACATTTGACGATTTTTCTGATATTTCACGCGCTGTCTGAGAAAATGCGCTAATGCCCATTAAACAGGTTAATAATACTATAATTTGAATTTTTTTCATTTTACAAAATTTAATTGTTAATATTTTATTTATTGAGAAATTTCGGTTTAAAAATCACACATATTGCAGGCACAAGGATTAAAGCTCCGATTAAGCACAGAAATAGTGATGCAATAATTAAGAATGCAAAGGATTGTATGTAAGGGAATGATGATAAGAACAATACGGAAAATCCTATAATTACCGAAAATGCATTAATGGTAATTCCACGACCAATTGTTTTTAAGCTAATTCGAACAGCATCTTCATAACTATTACCTTCTTTTAATTCTTTTTTCAAACGCCAAAACAAGTGAATTGAATAATCAACTCCTAAACCAATTGAAATTGAGGACAATAATGCGGTAACAATATTAAGTTCAATACCTAACCATCCCATTATTCCAAAAATGGATATGACAGTGAAAATTAATGGAACAATTCCGATAATTCCGGCCCTAAAACTTTTAAAAATAATGATTAACAATATGGCTATGGCGATAAAAGCAAACAGTAAGGAATTTACCTGACCTTTTGCAACTGCTTCGCTTAACTCCTTATCCATAAGGCTATATCCACCAATAATTTTAACATTTTCATCGTTTTTAGTCAAATCCCTTACCGCATTCTCAATTTTGTTAATCGTTGCCATATCATTGGCTTTATATTGTATTGTTAATAAGGCTTTCGTATAATCAAAATCGACAAAATTTTCAAAATCTTCAGGATCACCACTCATAGAATACAGCGCAAAATATTGTGCAACCGCATCACGAGAATCTGGTATCTTATCATAAGCATCATCCTGCGGGTCATTAATTGCTTTACTCATAATACGAATAATTGTGGCTATTGAATTCACATTTCCAACTTCAGGAATTTCCTTCAACTCTGTTTCATACTTATCCATGTTTTTCAGTAAGTTTGGATCTTTTATGTCACCTTCAAAAAGCACGCTAATTGTTTTTGTACCTCCAAACTCCTCGTCTGCAATTACAAGGGTTTGATTGTAAGGATGGTCATCAGCGAAAATTTTATTGTTATCGGCAGCTAACTGAAACTTGCTAAAGCCAAATGCAGAAAGAATTAAAAAAGAAATAAAAACATAAACTACAAGCCTAGGCTTAGATGTGGTTACTTTTGCAATTCCAGACAATATTTTGTCCAGAAAGGAAGTTTTCTTACGGGACGGTGGCGTCATAATTTTCCCTTTTCGAAGCATAACCATAACTGCAGGTATCAAAGTAAGACTTAATATTAAAGCAAAGGCAATACCAATCGCTGAAGCGATACCCATTTGTTTCGCAGGAAATAATATGTGAGTAATTAAGCCACCCACACCGACAATGGTTGTAAGCCCGGTAAGAATGATTGGTCTTTTTAGATAATTTGTAGTTTCTGATACAACTTGCTTAATGGGTGCATTGGGCTTTTCAGCTCTTAGTTCTTGAAAACGAGTAACAAAATGCACGCCATAATTATTAGCAATAGCGATCATCATTACAGGAATTAGAATGCCAATTATACTCATCTCCCAGCCTAAAATAGGTATGATTGCCATTGCAAATATAATTGAACAAGTAACAACCATAAAAGGTAGTATTGCACCACGTTTTTGTTTAAAGGAGAGGATAAGAAAAAGAAACATCATTACTAAGCCAATAGGCAATAACATTACAAAATCTCTAGTAATTTTCTCATTGGCTTCATCTCGTAAGTATGGCAAGCCAAAAAGCGTTACTTTTTCATTGCCTGGGTGTGCTTCAAGTTGTTCGTTAATTAAACTCATCAACACATCATCAGTTACAACACCATGGGAATTAAGTATGATAATGGTATGTCGAAAATCTTCAGAAACAATAAGTTTATAAGCCAATTCATTCTGAATAATTTCATTTCGCAATTTTTCTTTTCGACTTTCTGTTTTCGGGATGCGACCTACAACTGGATCAACAACCATTGCACCATATTCACCTTTAATATTTTTCGCATCAAATAATGACATAACCATATCGAATTCATTCATACGGTTAAATGCCTTACTCAAAGCCCGTAATCTATGCAAGGTAGAGTCATTAAGCACATCATCACATTCAAATAGGATGATCATAGGGTCGTCTTTTCCAAAAACCTCTTCAATTTTCAAATTATTAATTCGCGATTGCATGTGTTTAGGCAAATAGCTTTCTAAATCGGAATTAATCTGAGTGTCCAATAAAGGAATTACCGACAAGCCCACCAACAGAAATGTTGAAATAATAATTAACCATCTATACTTTATTACTTTAATATTATGCATTCTGTGTCTTTTTAGAAATTAACTTTTAACTCAACAAATCCGCCATTAAGTACAGGTCCTGCATAATCAAATATTTGTTGTTCAGGACCAGCCATATATGAGTAACCTGCACTGGCTGAGAGTGCATCGCTTATATCCCAACTCACTTTAGGTCGGAGCATATATTCTTCAGATGTAATATTGTAATAAGCAGTAAATTCAATATTCCAAACATTGTATGCTAATGGTTTACTAACTGTAAGTGCAAGTGCATGATTAAATGTTTCCTGTTGATAGAATTGTTTCCGGTTAAACATACTTAATTCATAAGTAATAAGCTCATTTGCATATTGTGCCTGAGCCATTGGATTAGCAGGATCAGTTAAAACAGGCACATTTAATTCAGTGTAATCAAAAGTGTATTTTCCAATATATTGCAGAATCGTATTGAATCCGCTAAAATTTCGCTCTAAACCAACTACATAGCTTAAGTCAGGGTTTGGAACATACATTTTATCTTTATAATCTTCAGTCATATTATAAGCCATTTCACCACGTATAATCCATGAGCTTACAGGGATTGAGAAATCGGCTCCTATCATGTTTTTCATATATGGTGTCGCCGCATTTGTAATAACGGGAATTCCGCTTGTCAAATCAATGTTTTGTATATTGAAACCATAGTCTGTATTATATCCACGGAAATACGAAACAGAAAAACCAGCCAATGGTAGTTCAAAGTTTAAACGAGCAGCTACGGAAGCATTTTCAATCGTTTTATCAGGTAAATCCATGTTTCGAAAGTTAACATTTGCCTCTGCTCCTAATCCTAAGTTAAAAAGCTCATACCGATAAATTGATGAGTTGTAAATTGGAATTGAAATAAGATCTAATTCGATTTGATCAGTAATGCGATATTTAAACCTTAACATAAAGTTAGCCAGTTTTTGATCGTCAGTATTACTTGTTAAAAAGAAATAATCATTTGGGGTAATGCAATTTGTTGGATTAAATCCATCGGTACGCCCCCATGTTACAATTTGATTACCAAGTAAAACATCAATTTTGTCATCTGAAAATCCGGCATATAATTCTTTAAATTGAATGCTTGTATTTGGCTCATTAAAGGCATAACCCTCTCGTAATCTAATATCAGAAAACAAAAATGCATTATTGTAATTTAACTTTCCTGTAAAAACCATTTCACCAAACACATTGGTAAAATCATACTTATCAAGACCAACAAAAGCAGAACCTCTGCCATAGCCATTAATATCAAGTTTTAGTTTGTTATTGCTGTTTTTTTCTTCAGCAGTTTCACTTTCAAATAAGCTTTGCGAAAATAATAGTGTAGGTAATAAAAGCAAAGCGGTAAAAATTGCAATTGTATTTCTCATCTTTAAAAAGTTTTTAAAATGTTTATTGATAACTTACGCTAAGTTACATCCAAAAACAGAAGAAAAGGTGTTAATTTAGAAAGCTGAACCTATAGTTGTTGTTCAACTTTTAAATGTAAAACTTCTGAACAAGAACCTAAAAGCTTTTAAATCATAGCTTGGCGATATTCAGAGGGTGTTTTTCCCGTGTGTTTTTTGAAAATAGTATAAAAGGTAGATTTACTTTTATAACCACATTCATAAGCAATCGCTTCAATCGAATAAAGATTTTTTTTGTCTAAAAGCTGTTTTTTCACCTCTTCAATGCGATAAGCATTTACAAACTGGAAGAAATTTTGTTGAATTTCGGTACTTAACACCTCAGTAATTTGATGCTTAGGAAAGCCTGTTAATTTTGATAATACATTCATATTGAATTCTGGATCGAGATAAGGTTTTTTCTGATCGAAAATTGTCAATATCGACATTTTTATACTTGCTTTCTTTTCATCAGACAATATAGAATTTTCATACTTTAACTCTGAGTTTGGTGCTTGCTCTTTAAAAATAGTGCGTTGTTTTAGTCCATAAAATCCTAAAGCATAAACAAGAAATAAGTAAAATATATTACTTACGACATATGGCATATAAAAATCTGATTTCGTAAAATATGAAACGATTCCAACAATAAAAATGATAATACAGAATGGTATATACGTAGCAACCAAAAACAATAACCAACCAATTTTGGCATTGGCTTCTATATTTGAAAACTCATTCACAAGATTTTTACGATGTTTATCAACCATTAGTGCGCTTAAAAGGTTGTAAATCACCCATGATGCAATTGAAACAAAAATAAAAAACAGACTAAAAATAAGATTATCTGACAAATACAATGATGTGATAGTTAATGGGACTTTAAAGACTAAAATTATTATTTCAACAACAATAAATGGAACTAAATGGAGTAGCTGAACCCATTTGATTGTAAAGTTTTGTTGGGTTAAGGATTTTATGTAAAGATAAAATGCAGGATTAATAATTAAGGCGGAATTGGAAAGCAATGGTTGATTAAATATTTTATACTCTAATCCAGAAAAAAGAAACGAAATAGACAACATGAACAACCATGTTGTTAAGATTTTATCAGAAGTCTTTATTTGCTCCTTAGCTGCTATAACAATCGCAGCAAAAAGGCTCTGTGATAATCCAATCCATACTAAAATTTCCATATACAAAAATATAATATTCTTTTAACATTTAGATAGATAATTAGCAAAAAGCACATATACAGTTATTTGTTATCAACAAATATGCGTGTTTCACAAGTTACGTTAAAAACATATTATTACTAGTATTATTATTGTTATAAGAATCCTAATTCGCACAAGGAAAATTGTTGCTGTCTTTATATGGTTTAACTTAACTTTATGTCTCTATCTTAAATAGCAGTACATAGAAAGTAGCATTTTGAAAAACATGCTTAAAACACGTATGTTAGGCGTATGCTTAAAACTCACTGTTTACAATATTCATTATCAGCATGTGAATATATTTGGAAAGTTTTATATCATGCTTTAATACAGTTATTTATAGATATAGAAGTTAACTTTACCCTTCTTTTTAGAGCCTTTTGAATATATGTGGCTCGTTTATAAAAAATTGCATCAAGTAAATATATGAAGCTAAACTTTAGTTGTTTTTTTTCAATTCATTCCATTCATCTCTACTAATATTAATAACATTTGTTACTTTTATTAAATTTTGCACATTGCCTGTATATGATCCTTTAAAGATTATTTCTTCATTAGGCTCTAGAGTTTTAAGTGCTTTGCCAAAATAATTAAGTGTTGCATACCCTTCCAGAGGTTTTCCTTCTGAGTTTACAAACCGTAAAAATAATGATGAATTGCCTTTGAAGTTTTTAACAGTCATACATTTAACTTCAAGAACTAAAGAAGATTTTAAAGATTCTTTTGACTGAAAATGAGATTTTGGTATTAATTTGACTTCTTTGATTATGTACAAATCAGCATCTAGTTTTTGATCAAATGGGATTGTAAAAACCTCTTTTGATTGAATGTAAGTATTCATTTCTGTTTTGGCCTGTTCTTTTAATGTTTTAATCTCTTCTTTAACCCGAATTATTCACCACAACTAATTATATTAGCTTGCAATGTGTTGTTACACAATGCCATACGCTTAAATACCTCAAAATAAACGAACCCCAAATCTGGGTATTGTTTGCGATTATCTTCATGCATCTGCTTCGTTGCTAACTCCTTGAACCTTTAGCTCACGACCAAAGGGAGTAAATATAAAGATATGTCGGTGGAGTTAGACGTCTTGCAGCTACATAAAGTTAACCGCATGAATAATCCGGGTTGAGATCAATTGAAATTAAATTATTATTTTATCGAAATAAATACAGAAATTTATCCACATGACATTATCCTCTATAATTCTAATTCAAAGAACAAATTCATTTAAGGGGTTTAATAAATTTTTCTTTAATGATACTCTCCTCATTACAAAATGTCTTGAAGCCTAAAATAACTGCTTAACCACAATCCCCCTTCGACAAAAATATCGATGAATATTTTCGCTAACGAATCGGAAAATTATTCTCTAATGTTTCATCATCATGTGAATTTTCTCATCAATTTGATCTTCCTATTACTTAGATCAACTCTTCGTCTGTCTCAGACAATGCTTCTAATGCCAGACCAACAAACTCATTAAGCTCAAGCCCAATTTTCTCACATTCCAAGATATTTTCACGCTTAACTGAGGCAGCAAAACGTTTATCTTTCATGCGTTTTGTAATAGATTTTACTTTAACTGATGATATCTTTTTATCGGGATAAATAAGTGCGGTTGCGAATATTAAACCGCTAATTGTTTCTCCAGCAGCAAGAGCATGCTGAAATCTTGTATTTCGTTCTTTTGGCGCTGATATTTCATTATGCATTGAAATAGCATCAATAGCTTCCTCCGTAACACCGGCTTCACGCAAAATAGGGATACATTCCTGTCCGTGAGTTTTTGGATTACCTTCAGTAAATTCAACATCTAAATCATGAAGTAAGCCAGCAAGTCCCCACTCCTCTTCGCTTTCGCCAAAATGATTAGCAAGTTTCCTCATTATTAATTCTGAAGCTATGCTATGAGCAATCATTTTTGGGTTCTTAACGTATCTTTTAAGTAATTCTAATGCTTGTTGTCTGTTCATACAAATTATTATTCCTCAAAACTTATTATCCAATAAAAACTCAATAAATTTTAATCACATATCATACCAGCACCCATTGTTTCATTTGTTGCTTCATCAATAAGGACAAAACTACCAGAAACTGAATTATCTTTATAGTTATCAATAAATATTGGAGAAGCAGACTTAATTGACACATTTGCGATATCATTCATATTGATAAGTTTGTCTTCATAATCTTCTTCAAGATTATTGATATTTGTCTTTGAGTTTACATCCGTAAGCATACATTTCACTTCATTGGTTGAATGCCGCAATATATATTTACCACGTATTTTTAAAGGTCTCTCATTAAACCAACACAACATTGCCTTAAAGTCTTTAGCCACTTTTGGTTGATTTATAGTAGGTACTATCATATTCCCACGAGAAATATCTATATCATCTTCCAAAGTTAAAGTAACAGACTCTCCTGATTTAATCTCTAACAAATCTTGTCCAAAATCTTCGATACTTTTTATTTTTGTTGTTAGCATTGACGGTAAAACTGTTACAGAATCTCCAACTACCATTCTACCTCCTGTTAATCTACCAGCATATCCTCTAAAATCATGATACTTATCTGATTGAGGTCTGATTACATACTGAACAGGAAATCTTGCAAATTTGCTGTCATAATCATCTGCAATTCTAATTGTTTCCAATAAATTTAAAAATGTTTCACCTTTAAACCAATTTAAGTTTTCAGACTTCTCAACAACATTATCGCCATATTTTGCACTGATTGGAATAATATGAATATTATCATTTTTTACATTCAATTTTGCAGCCAATCTTTTTACATCTTCTTGAATTTCGTTAAATTTATCTTCAGAAAAATTCACCAAATCCATTTTATTTACACAAAACAGAATATGTTTCATATTTAACAAAGCTGCAATATATGTATGACGAATAGATTGTTCTATTACGCCATTTCTGGCATCAATCAAAATAACAGCAACATCAGCAGTAGATGCTCCAGTAACCATATTTCTAGTGTACTGAATATGTCCGGGAGTATCAGCAATAATAAATTTTCGATTTGGAGTAGAAAAATATCTGTAAGCTACATCAATTGTGATACCTTGCTCCCTCTCAGCTCTAAGACCATCAGTTAATAAAGACAAATCAACTTCTTCATTCCCTTTTCTCTTTGAGGTTTCTGTAATATTATCAAGTTGATCTTCAAAAATTGATTTACTATCATAAAGTAATCTTCCAATAAGTGTGCTTTTACCATCATCTACACTACCGGCAGTTGTAAATCTTAATAATCCTATTTCTGGTTTTTTATTTTCCATATTTTTATCTTTTAAGTGTCTAAAGTTCGGAGTGAACTAAATTGCCTAAAGTTTATTAATTCTAAAGTGACTAGAGTTCGGAGTGAACTAGAGTGACTATAGTTATTATTTCCTTAAATTTTATCTTCATTTTAAGTTTTTACCAATTGATGAAAATATTGCTAATATCTCACCTGTCTCTTTTTGAATTGGAATCAATGTGTCTGTATCTATCCAATTCATTTCTTCAATAATTTCAAGCCAAAAAGCTGTTTCACTTGCTTCAGCTTCGCATATTGATATTTTATTTTTAAAATCCGCTTTACTTCTAGCTCTATTTGCTTCACGATAATTAGCACCAACACTACTTCCAGACTTTGCAATTTGATATCTAATAACTTTTGCTTCTGTCGTATCTGGTAAAGTAGCAGTCATCATTAGAATTTGAATTACAAATCCTTTTGTTCTTTTTTCAAGTTCTACTGCAAACTCTTTATTATCCATCGCTTAATTATCATTAACTTTTTAACTCTAGCTCACTTTAGTCACTTTAGCTCACTCTAGCTCACTTTAGTCACTTTAGCTCACTTTAGCTCACTCTAGCTCACTTTAGTCACTTTAGCTCACTCTAGCTCACTTTAGCTCACTTTAGCTCACTTTAGTCACTTTAGCTCACTTTAGCTCACTAGAAGTAACCTTCTTTTTTAAGATCTTCCATTGCAGCTTCGCTACGTTTATC
>CAYUWD010000028.1:15349-31326 GCA_964448235.1 uncultured Bacteroidales bacterium
TTTGTTTCAGAAAATCCATATGCAATATTTACTTTAAATCTGAATGAGAAAGTAAAGTTAATCCTTAATAGTCTTGTTAATAGTTTTCTTCTGGATACAAACAGCACCCAAAAAATAAGTGTATCGGCTACAGGACTTGATATACAAAATTCCGCTACGAATAAAGCTACGTTTATCATCAGCTCTACCTCCTCTTTCAGTTATACGTGATGCAGCAATCTCAGCTACAATTTCGTCAAGAGAGTTTGCAGTAGATAATGTAACACCTGTACAAGTGATATCGCCAATTGTACGACAACGGACATCCATTTCAACAACTTTTTCTGATGGTTTTAATTCCATAAAAGGAGCATGAGCTAACCAAACACCATCACGTTTAAAAACTTTACGCTTATGAGTAAAATACAAGTTTGGCAATTTGATATTTTCTCTCATGATATACTGCCAGACATCAAGTTCTGTCCAGTTACTAATTGGGAATACTCTAAAGTGTTCTCCCATATTTTTACGGCCATTAAAAATGTTCCACAACTCAGGACGTTGATTTTTTGGATCCCATTGCCCAAAATCATCACGGTGTGAGAAAAATCTTTCTTTTGCACGTGCTTTTTCCTCATCACGACGTCCACCACCAATTGCTGCATCAACCTTATTTGATTCTATGCCATCTAAAAGTGTAACAGTTTGTAGTTTATTTCTACTTGCATTAACTCCTGTTTCTTCAACTGCTTTTCCCTCATTAATAGAATCCTGAACATAACAAACAATAAGTTCAGCACCTATCTCTTTAACAAGGTCATCACGAAATTTAATTGTTTCATCGAAATTATGTCCAGTATCAATATGCATTAAAGGAAAAGGGATCTTAGCAGGCCAAAATGCTTTTCTAGCAAGATGTACCAGAACTATTGAATCCTTCCCCCCTGAAAATAGTAAAGCCGGACGTTCAAACTGAGCAGCAATTTCGCGCATAATAAAAATTGCCTCATCTTCAAGTTGCTGCAAATGTTCGCTACTAATATTAAAATTCTCCATTTATTTATTTAATTTTATAATTATTCACCATGAGTATGTAATCCACATTCTTTACCTGAATTATTTTCCCACCACCATCTACCGGCTCTAAAATCTTCACCAGATTTAATAGCACGAGTACAAGGTTCACAACCAATACTAACAAAGCCTTTATGATGAAGTTGATTATAAGGTACATTATTTTCTTTAAGATAATCCATTACATCATCTAAAGTCCAATCGAAAATAGGATTCATTTTAAGTAATCCATAACCTTGGTCATTTTCAAACATTTCCATATCTGTTCGATTTTGAGACTGATCAGCTCTTATACCAGTAATCCAACATTCGTTTCCGGACAATGCTCTTCTTAATGGCTCAACTTTTCTGATATTACAACATTCCTTACGGTTTTCAATTGATTCATAAAAACTGTAAGGTCCTTTCTCCGAAACAAGTTTTTCAATGGCATGAGTATTTGGATAAAAGACCTTTATTGGTTTATTGTATTTACTAATTGTCGAATTTAGTACTTTGTAAGTTTCTTCGAATAAACGTCCTGTATCTAGACTTACAATTTTTATATTAATATCATTGGCAAAAATCATATCAGTAATTACCTGATCTTCAATCCCAAAACTTGTAGTAAAAACAGTTTTATCAACAAACTCTGAAGCAACATACTTTAGTTTACCTATAAGATCAAGTTTTGCAATATTTTTAAAAAAATCATTTTTTTTCATACAAAAAATTAATCTGAAGAAGAATTCAGCGAAATTAACATTTTTCTGACAACTCTCCGCCTAATCATGTTATAATGTCTAACATAAACTCTCATTTTTCCCCATCTAACTACATTCCATGCTCTCTCATGAAAAAAGTACAACACCATTTTTATTGATGCTTCAACACCAGCTACGCCTGTAGCCTTCTCTGTTGCTTGCGGATCATCTTGAAAAAACAAATAGGCGATTGTAAATGTTGTAGCAGAGGCAATAACTCTCCAAGTAATTGTTTTAATAATACTTTTTATTGGTCGTTCTCTAACTTCAACAGATTCAGTTAATTTATTTTTTTTATTGACCATAAATTGTCAAATTAAGTCACAAAAATAATAATTACTAAATTAAGGAAACTAGATAAAATACTATAAATAATTGAGTATAAATACTTATAATTTTATAGCCCTAAATATTGGATTGAGTCTAGCACCAGAGTTTTATCAGAATTAAGAAAAACCAATTCAAATGATATTTTTTTATCAGAATCGACTTTAATAACGACAAAATTATCTCCATTACCTTCTCCCATACCAGAAGCGATAAAGGTAATATTATCATATTGATCAAACATATAGTCTGAAGCTTTTTCTGTAGCACCAATATCTCCTGCACAAAACACTACATTATTATCCAACTCATGAAATAATGGTTCTATTTCAGACCAAAAATTTAAATTTTCATCTCTATCCTCTAAAGAATTTAGAGTAATATCTGAATATTTATTATCATAATCCCACCATAATAATTGATGTGTAAACACAAAAATATTATCTGTTTTTTTACTGTACTTTGATAATATTTGTTTTAATTCCTGTAATTGTCGTCCATCTATATTCCAAGAACTAATATTTGGGTTTAAAACAATAAACAAATCATGATTTTTTGTAAAATGATAATAAGTTGGTCCATATCTATTAACAAACATCACCGAATCTTTCATCTCATGATTTCCACACACAAGATAAAATGGTATCCCAATACTATCTATATCCTTATCAATTTCATCCCAATCTTTATCGGTTGGCAACCATACAATATCACCTAAAAGAAAGCCAAAATCAACTTTTGAAGTTAACATATACTCTTGCAATTTAGTTTTATAAGGAGGATGAAATCCTATGTTATTTACATACGGTTTCCCATAGGTATGACCAGCAATAACAAAAGAATAATCTGTATTCTTTGACAAAAAACAAGAATTTAGACCAAAAACAATTATAATAATTAAACAACAGATTATTAGATTTTTTCTCATAAATTTTCTATTTAATTTTTAGTTTTTCAACTAAATAATAAACTAATCCGTAAAAATAAAATATTGTCATGTACTAAATAAAATATTTTAATTTTTAACAATAAACATCTATAAAGACACAATAAAAGTCTGTTTCTCAATAAACTTCTTCAATAAATTAAGAATTTTTGTCCATTCTTTTTCCGAGACATAAATTTCTCCAGTCATCATTCCATAATTATCAGAAATTTTAATCCTATGTTCTGGAATATCTAGTGTAATATCCCCTGCACAAAATGACCAACGAGATCCAATTATTTCGCAAAAATAAATACTAATTCCAGTACTTGCTTTCACTCTATCTGCAATAGCATTTAGACGTTCGTTAATATTCGAAAACTGATTCGAAATTTTGTCAATTTCTTTAGATGAAAATATCACGTTCCCCATTACAAATTTGTTCGTATTTATTTAAGAAGTTCTCATATAGTTTACCTTTTTTATAAAAAGGCATGTCTTTAATTTCAGCTAACTCTTTTTTGATAATTGGGAATCCAATAGCACGAGTTTCATCAGAAGCATAATCATCAAGGAATTCTCTATAAGTAAGGACTGCATTTAATTTACAGAATTTACCTTCTTTGCATGATTTAAGTAGTCCCATTATTTTATCTCCTGTACGTCCACAACGATATCCTGCTGTACAAAACGAAGAAATCATACCAAGTTTACCCATTTCTCGTATCATTTCGTCTAGGCTTCTTGTATCATTTAAGATAAATTGCTGTTCATCTTTTATTTGTACTCTTCCTGTAGATTGTGCAAGAGCTTTAGCTTTTAAAGCATCTGTATATCCACCAATACCAATATTACTAGATGCATCAGTTTGTGTACAACCAATAGTCATAAGAGCTGTATGAGTTTCAGGTTTTTCACGAACAGTACAAATCAGTCCAGTATAAGGAACAGCTAAACGTAAAATAGCTACCAATTTCTTCATATGCTCGTCACTAACCAAATATTTTGAGTCAGTACTTAATTTTGATCCACTTGCTGGAGTTAAACGAGGGAATGAAATTGTATGAGGACCAATTCCAAACTGACGTTCAAGATCCATTGCATGATAAAGTAAACCCATCACTTCGTATTTCCAATCATAGACTCCAAAAAGTGCTCCGGTTGCAACATCATCAATACCTGCGTCCATCGCACGATGAAGAGCATAAAGACGCCATTGATAATTAGATTTAGGTCCAGCAGGATGAACAATTTTATATTTAGGTTTATGATAAGTTTCCTGAAACACTTGATATGTACCAATTCCTGCTTTCCACAATTTTTTCAGCTCAGAAATTTCCATTGGAGCTGCATTTACATTTATTCTGCGAATATTACCAGAGCCTGGTCCATTCGGAGATTTTTCTTGTACAGAATATACAGCTTTGATAGATTCGACCATATAATCAGCATTACTACGTTGATGCTCACCAAATACAATAATCATACGTTTGTGCCCTTCTCTGGTCATAATTCGTGTTTCTTCACGAATTTCATCCATTGTCAAGATTCTACGCTTCTCATCTGTATTTTCCTTTCTAAAGCCACAATACAAACAAGAATTAACACACAAATTAGAACAATATAAAGGTGCAAAAAATACAATTCTATTATCATATACTTTTTGCTTAACTTTTAGAGCAGTAGCATACATTTCCTGTAACAATTCTTCGTCCTCGACGGCTAATAAAGAAGCTACCTCATCAGGATCAAGACGCTCTATTGAAAACGACTTCTGCATTATATCACGAATCTTTTGTTTATCAGGATTTTTATTTTCTTCTAAATGACGAAATATTTCTTGCTCATCAATAAAATCCTTACCATTAATAAGATACTTGTCAATCTCATCTTGCTTAATAACTTGTTCAGCCCAAGTTTTCTTTGTTTTCATTTTCAACATTTGTTTTTGTTAATACTGATTTTACTTGAATATTTTTTAATTTACCTATTTTACCAGTTAGACTACTAATGGCATCGGTGGTACCTTCAAGTACTAAAGAAATAATGTTGAAATTTCTATCGCTTAATGGAAGACCTTGTCTAGCAATAATAATATCGCTATGAACGTTTAAAATCGCATTAAGTTCAGGAATGGAAGTCTTTTCCTGTATCAGTATTATAGCTGCGCCAATTCTCTTTTCCATCAGATATCTCTTTAGGTCAGATAGTTTTAAAATAATGTCTTTATAGACCGATTTTCGCTCTCTTTAGACAAGACAAAAGTACAAATAGCAATTGGATATAATATAGTGTTTGCCTATGCTTTTGAGCACATATATAAAAGATATTTATCATAATATTGAATAAAGTATCTGCATAACAAAACACTACTTAGTTCTTACAATAAAACAAAGTATTTACCTATATGTCTGATAAAAAAACTACTTAAGGATTTTCTCCAACTCAAAGAATGAGATACCAAATTCCGTTTTCAAGGCATTTATTTGCTCTAAAATATCAGATTTATCAACTTTCTGATTTGATTTCTCAGCAATAATCATAATATTTTTGTGTGTATGAGCATCAGCAATAAATTCTACAACCTTTGTTTTATAACCAAAATATTCTAGCACTAAAGCTCTGATACCATCAGTAATTAGTTCTGATTGTCGTTCAAGGAAAATACCATGTTTTGTAATTAAAGAAAATTCATTCTTTTTGTTGGATTTTTCTATTTCCTGTCTAATCTGATGCTGACAACAAGGAGCTACAACAATCACTTTTGCATCAGCTCCAATTCCCTTTGCAATTGCATCATCAGTAGCAGTATCACATGCATGTAAAGCAATTAAAACATCTAATTTTTCAATTTTGTATTTTTCAATCGTACTTTCAACAAATTTAAGCTTTGAAAAATCCGATTTTTGCGAAATATCATTACACAAATCTACTAAATCCTTACGAAATTCAACTCCGTCAATCTGGGCATCTAATTTTAATGAATTTATCAAATAATCGTATAAAGCAAATGTAAGATAACCTTTACCACTACCCATATCAGCAACTTTTAATGCATCATTCTTATCTAATTTTGATAAAATAGGACTTAATATATCACTATAATGATTTATTTGCTTGAATTTCTCATGAGATTTCACATTTACCTTTCCCTTTTCGTCAGTTATTCCAAGAAAATGCAAATATGGTTTTTCTACTCCTGAATCAATTTTCCTAGTTTTCTTTCTATCATGATTTAATGAAGGCAAGTCAGTAAATGTAGGTTTCTTTTCATGAATCTTAGCTTTTACTTCGCTACGGATTTCCAAGATTAAATCTGCATTTACAGTAAATAATGTAGCTGTTTTAAAGCCACTATTCAGATAATCTGAAATAATAACTATCGCTTCTTTGACATCATGATTTTTCACAATATCGCGAGTTTTATATCTATAAGTAAAGCTTAATTTTTGTACAGATTTTATCACAATTTTTTTGACAATGATTTTCTTTAAGTCCTTTTCGCTTCCTTTGTAATTTGCCAGTGATATTTTAACAAAAGTATTTTGCTCTATAGCTTGAGATAACAAACTGATAAATTCTGAAATTCTTTCTTTTTTAATTATCATGATGCAAAAGTAGAAATAAAAAAATGGGAATTGCAAAACAACTCCCATTTTATAATAATATTATATATTTATACTACTTAACAGATTTATTTGCTTTTTTATCTATCGGTATAATACCAGCCATTTCTCCTATAACATTTGTTAAGTCAGAACCACTTGGAACAACTATTTTCGCATTATCTTTAAGCGACACTTCTAATGTTTCTAAACGCCTTAAAATCTGAGCATTTCCAACGAAATATTTTTCTGCAGCTTCGTTAACGAGTTTAATTGCTTCAGCTTCACCTTCAGCTCTTAAAACTGTAGATCTCTTAACTCCTTCGGCTTCTTTAATCTTACTACGTTTTGTTCCATCTGCTGCCGTTTCTGCTGCTGTTGCAAAATCGATAGCTGCGATTTTCTCATTTTCGGCCTTTACAACTTTATTCATTGTTTCCTGAACATCACGAGGAGGATCTATCTGTTTAAGTTCAGTACGAACAATATCTATACCCCATGTTTTAGTTTCATCACATAAGGTTGAATGTAATTCGGCATTGATCTTTCCTCTCTCACTATTTGCGGATTTTAGTGTTAATGTCCCGATAATATTTCTTAAAGTTGTTCGTGCAAGGTTTACAATCTGCCATTGATAATTGTTTACATTATATTGCGAAGCTTTTACACTTTCCTCATCAGAGTTAACTTTAAAATAAACCTGAGCATCAACACTTGCATTTAAGTTATCATTTGTAATAATCTCTTGAGGTTGTGCATCGACCATTTGTTCAGTAACATTTACTCTAAACATCTTATCTATTATGGGAATAATCCAGTGAAAACCTGGATTCGCAAGTTTTTGATATTTACCTAATCGCTCGATAACTGCACGGTGAGTTGGTCTAACGATTCTTATGCCTGATAATAAAAAAGCGAATAAAATTCCGCCGAGAATAAAATAATATTGAATTTCCATAATAATATAATTTTTAGTTGGTAATATATTCTTTGTAAAGGTAACATAAATATTCACATGAAGTTTATTAAACTATACGATTTAACTTTTTAATAACAATAATTTATTTAAAAGTTTTTATTACAAACCCCATAACCACAGTACCAATAATTCCAACTAATGAAACAATAATTTTTAATATATCCGAATTAATTAAGAAAATAACAGAAACGGCTATCATTATCCACATTATTGCTATAGAATATATTTTTGTCCTTAACGATATAGCTTTATTCTTTTCGTATCTACAGATATATTTCCCAAGAAGTTTATTATTTATAAGCTTTTGATAGAGTTTGTCTGATGATCTAAAGTAGAACCAGGCCGCAAGTAACATAAATGGTGTAGTTGGTAAGCCGGGGACTAAAATTCCAATCGCTCCCAACAATACACAAATGCTACCTAATATGATAAAGACTACTTTCTTCACAGTGGGCAAAAATAGTCAATACACTGTAAATCCAACTATTCTTCGGTAATATTTATTAACTGCTTACGGTATGCTGAGAAAAGTGTTGATTTACTTATGATTCCAATATATTTACCTTCCTGAACCACTGCCAAATTCCAGGAATTACTAGTAGTAAATTTATTCATAACCTCCTGCATAGAGTCTTTCTCATTAATCACGACTGTAGGTTTTCGCATAAGATTTCTTACCCATGTATTTTCATACATTTCATGATGAAACATAATATCGCGAATATCTTCAACATAAATCAAACCCTCGAGAATTCCGGAATTATCGACTACAGGAAAAATATTTCGTTTTGACTTAGAAATATAATTTACCAGCTCTCCTAGATTTGCTTCTACAGGAACTTTTTTTAAGTCATTTTCAATAACATTTTCAATTTTTAAAAAATTAAGAACTGCTTTGTCTTTATGATGTGTAATAAGTTCTCCACGACGCGCTAAATGATATGTAAAAATTGATTGAGGCTCTATTAGTTTTACAATAATAAAGACAACAGTAACTGCCATCATTAGTGGGACAATTAGCTCATAACCAGAAGTAATTTCTGCGATTAAGAACAATCCTGTTAGAGGAGCATGAAGAACACCGCTTAGGCAAGCTGCCATACCAACTAATGCAAAGTTTCCTGGAGAAATAACATATTCTCCTGCAATTGAGTTAACAGAGAATGCAAACAGATACCCTGTCATAGCTCCAGTAACAGCTGAAGGAGCAAATACACCTCCAATACCTCCCGATGAAATAGTAATACTTGTTGCAACAACCTTAAGCAAGATTAACGCTACCATCAAAGCAATAAATGAACTTCTTGAAGTTCCAATTTCATCAAACATAAAAACTTCTCCTGTAAAAGATTTTAAATCTCCACTTAAAAGGTGTGTCACACTAAGATAACCTTCACCATATAATTGTGGAAAAATAAAAAGTAAGATCCCAAATAGTAAACCTCCAACGGCAATTTTTAACAAATTTTTCTTAATTCTATTAAATAATTTTTCTATCCACAAAAATGTTTTTGTAAAATATAAAGAAACGAAAGCAATTAACACCGCCAATATCAAGTAATAAGGTATGTCAGAGCCAGAAAAGGAGTGTAAAATAGTATATTCAAATAATATTCCATCACCATAAAAGACATAAGTAACAATTGTACCAGTAGTTGAAGCAACCAATAATGGAATTAGTGAAAATCTTGTTAAATCTATCATTAAGACTTCTATTGCGAATATAACCCCTGCAATAGGAGTATTAAAAATTGCTGAGATACCGGCAGCCGAACCACAAGCTAACAATACAGTCATTTCCTTATAATTCATTCGCAACCATCGTCCGAGATTGGAACCAAAGGCAGCACCCGAACTTATTACTGGTGACTCAAGACCTGCAGAACCTCCCAATCCTGCAGTAAAAACAGCACCTATTACCGAACTAAATATCTTGTGTTTTTTCATCATCGAATTTCTTCGAGATATAGCATGTAATATTGAATGAACATTATGACGAATAGAATCACGAATCACCCACTTCTTCATTGCAAATGTTATAAAAATTCCCAAAGCAGGCAAAATAAAAAGTAGCGCTCTAATATGTGAAGAACTATCAGAAATAACAATATCACGTAAATAAAAAACAGCAGATTTTAGCCCTAAAGCAAGAAATCCTGCTATTAAACCAACCACAAGACTACAAAAAAGGAAAAACTTTCTATCGTTCCTATTTACAATACTCCATAAATGAATTCTATGTAAAAAGCCTTTTCTTTCTGACATTTATACCTTCTTACAAGCTTATTTAACAACTAATTTACTCTGCAAACCCGAATTAGAAAGCTTTATTAAATAAATTCCTTTATCCAGATCTGATATATCAATATTAGTATTACCAACATTTACTTTTACATTTTTTACAGGGATTCCAAGGTTATTATATATAACAAGTTCATCATTATCAGCAATTCCCGGAATATAAAATGTAACATTATGATCAGCAGGATTTGGATATGACTTTATCTTTAATTTCTTTTCTGTATGTTGAATAATTGTTGGGAGGTCAAATAGATCAAGTGTTGAGAATTCTACAGGTTCGTTTTCGCAAGCTTGATTACCACCTATCGTATGAATAGCAAGTTTAAAATAATTATCTTCAGGTACATATTGCATAAATTGAATATTTCCATATCCCCCGGGAATACAAGAAGAACTGTGATTTAGCATTAAGTCCCAATTATCTTGTTTACTAATTCCTGTACCATCTCCAAAATTGGTCATCATTGCATTATATCTTGTGCAATAGTGTAAAGCATCATTACGAGCTATTGTCAAGTTTGCAGCATATAAATTATCCCCCGGAATTCCATCTTCATAATCTGTATTTCTAATTGTTATATAAGGCTCTGATGGGGTAACTTCAACTATGCTTGCTATTTTACTATTATCTTCAAAAGTTGAAGGTGCGACTCCTGTAATAATATAAGAATCGGCAAATCCATTTACATTTAGATTAATAGCATAATTAATATCCAGACAATTATTTTCACCATCATCGTTAAGATCGTTCATCTCAATCGCTTTACGCATAGTAAACCAAACTGGTTCGTATGCTTTATTCAGAGAAGCACCTGTATATTCATCTGATAACATATGTTGCATTGTTGCTACTCCACTTTGATTAAATCCGGATAGTACAGACATTTGGCCTTCAAAGCCAATCATTGCCCAAGGCTGTTCATCAATTTCTGATGGAAAATGTATTATCATCACCTGATTTCTAATTATTACATCCTGATCATCCCAATCTAGATGTCTTGACATTACAGACTTACCATCCAAATCTGTTCCAGATGTTGCATCACCCCAGTCTATTAGGGAGGAGCATCCATTTTCAAGGCCTAATCCTTTACCAAGGAAATTCTGAAAATCCAAAAATGAGTTTGCTAATAATACATCAATATAGTCTACCTCAGAACTCATCTCACCAGTAGCATTTAAACCATCTGCCATTGCCATTGCCTCATAAATATAAACTGAATCTATTTTTATATGAGCATCTGTCAATAATAAATTTCTGGCCATATCGTAATATGAGCCAAAAGCAGGCATAAGGTAGTTCTCCATAAGGTCATTAACACCTTCAGCCAATAAGTATCCGGTTGCATACCCTCTTTCTTCATGAGTACCCCACACTTTTACAATTTTAAATTGCTGATCTTCAAACTCTATTACACCATTGACAGTTTGAGAAAAAAGATTGAAACTAAAAAGAAGATACAAAAGAATAATAATGTATTTTTTCATAGCATTGGTTTTATGCTACTAAAATACTAAAAATTATTGTAAAACAATTTATGAGAATAAGATTCGTAACTATTAAATAGTTTTAGATAATAAACGCCTGTACTTAAATCAGGGATAGCAAACTCATTCACACCTGCGTCTAATATTTTGCCTTCATAAATCATTTTTCCGGATGAATCAAATAATACAAATGTGTACCTTTCTGTTGAGCCTAATAGGTTAATAATTAGCTTATCAAGTTCAAAACTACAAGAAATCTCGATTGATGATTCAGAGCATCTAGATGAAACTATAGCTGAATAATTAACACTACCATCATAATCTATTTGTTTCAGACGATAATATGTTACATTTTCAGATGTATTAAAATATTGATAAGCATAATATGAATTGATATTACAGTTACCACATCCCGGAACACTACCTATTTCATAAAAGTCTTTGCTATTGAAGCTTTTCTCAATTATAAATTCGCGATTGTTTTTTTCGCTGGCAGTTTCCCAATCAAGCTGAACATATTCCCCATAACATTTAGCATTAAAGCTTACTAGCTCTACAGGTAATGCATATGGAAGCTCTCCTTTTCCAATAATAAAGTCGCTAAAACCTGATAAGTTTGACCTTTTTACCGTAATTGGATCATTTCCAGAGCCTGTTTGTGTTGAATTATCATGAGTACCCAGACTTTCCCAATCTCCTCCTCCACTTCTTTTAAATATGGCATGCTGACCAGCAACTTCACCACCATTAGTATGTCCGTATGATGTTAAAGAAATATCATATTCTGCACTTCCTGCATTTGGTGTAACTGTCCAATAACCATTATCAAGGAATTCAGCTATTTCATCTCCATTGACTTCTAATCCGCTAGGTGGAGTCTCGCTGCTAGTACTTGTAAACTTTGAGTCCAAATATGTTAAACCTCCACTGACAGATGCTATATCAATAGTTACAAGTTGGTAATAAGCTGACGATCCTACGGGAAAATCATAGGTCCCTGTTGTCACATATCTTCTTAAATTTCCATCAATATAACTAGATTCTCCATGAGTTTGAATAGCGTCATTTGAGGTATTCTGAATTATTACATGATGAGTACCGGTATTAACTATAGCTCCACTAAGATATAAATCGTTTTGAACAAGCATATCAGATTGTAATTCATATACAGGGTTTGTATCTCCAATGGTATTTAAAAATTCTACATTAAACAATTCTGTGCCCAAATGAGTCCCATCTCCAAACTCTAAATAATTATATGTATCGCTTTCAAAATCGAAGTATATTGTGTTAGCAGAGTTTGATGGGAGCCCTAATGTAGAAGATGTTGTAGTATTGTAATTCTTTAATCTATCTTTGATTATTAATATTACTCCCGGATCATTTGTATTTAAACACGCACCATCATGGATAAAAAGAGTTCCAATACTCAGAACAGCATCTGTATTTATTTCAAATGAACCATCAAATATATCCATGTTTCCACAAACCATACTATCAGTATCAGAAATAAGCTCAACTGCATCAAACCCCAAGTAAGTTTTATCTATATCTAAGAATTCAAGATTTAACGTATTTGTTCCTCTAATAAAGCTTTTATCTGCTCCACTGAATGTAATATTAAAATCGTATCCAATTAAACCATTATTAACAATATCGCCATAAACAATTATATCGTTTAAATTTAATGCATCTGAATCCAAAACATCTAAAGTGCCATCGACTTGAAAATCACCAAACACCTTAATACGCAAAGTATAGGAATGAGGGTGTCCCGCAATTACATTTATAATAAAACTGGCTTCTGATTCAATATAGAAATCATTTACCTCAAATGTCTGGTCATGTGCATCATATATATCTAACACAAGATTATTTTGAGCATCACCACATATTATTAAATTATTTAAATCACAAGATTCATTTGGCACTATATTTGGCCACCAATTCAGGTTATTAGCAAACTCATCATTAACTTTCCCAACCCAATAAATATCTTTACAAGTAATGCTTATATCATCAACAGTTATCCCGGCTGACATCATTTTTGTATAAGAAACATCATCGTCTTGTTGTGAAAAAGCTATTTGAAAAGTTGAACTTACAGTTTGTCCCTGAGCAGTTAATAAAGCATCAATATCAATACCAGATACTTCCTTCCAGATTCCAGCAAGTGCCTGATTAGCATATAAGTCGTATGCTTCGACCCAAGTATCAGAACTAGAGCCTCTTATATATACATTGTCCCATGAGTGTGCTGCTTCTCCATGATGCATGTAGAAAAATGACAATTCTAAGTCATCATAATCAACATATCTCTCCATATTTAGAGTCATCACCATCATATTCTGAGGTAAAGATGAATTGTACGCATCACAGTCCATTGTTAACGCGCGGTTTCCTGAATGATAATAAGTAGATCCAGCATTAAATCTAATTCTACCATTATAACTTTTCTGATAACTCATGTTTCCACGTCCATTAATCGAAGTTTTATTTGAACCAATTGTCATATCATCCTGCACATCTTCAAACCCTTCATTCCATGGCAATAAAGCTTCAGGCATAGACCCAATTATTGAAATATCGTCAAAAGTAATACCGCTAAAATATGTGGTTGAAGATGCAGCTGATTTACCTGTGTGACAAAACACTAAATATGTTTGTTCTGAAGGTTCTAAACCATTTGAACTTAAAAGTGCATCCAAATCTAATTCAACATAATTCCATGCGCCATTTGTGTGAGATCCGGGAGCAAAATCATAAACTTTATATTCAGAGGATGTGCCCGTTTTCAACCTTAGACAGTCTCCAATATCAGAAATATCGTTATGATCCATATAGTAAAAAGAAAGTACAAGGTCTTCTGAATTTCGGTATAAACTTAAATCTAATTCAATATACATCCTATGGGTTGTACTTGTTGTATTGAGCTCCATATCCATAGTAGCTGCATGATTTCCATTATGATAAAAACCTGAACCTGCTGACAATCTGATGCGTGAATATCCAATCCCATCATAACTCACATTATACAATCCATCAATTGTATCAGCATCCGAAGTATAAGTTGTTGTTCCTGTTGCTTTCTCAAAATCCTCTGTCCATGGCAATACTATTTGAGCTTTAATGCTCGCTGCCAAGCCTAATAAAATACTGAATAATATAAGTTTTCTCATTCTCATAATTGTTTATTACAAAAATATTGCATTAAATAGTTAGAGTCAATAAGGGATTTTACCTAATCTGCTTCAAAATACAAAAAAATATTGAATATCAGGACATTAAACCAAAAAGATAGTTCCAAAAGCCTAATAAATGGAAAGAAAATAACAAAATTATTATTATCAAAAAAACATGCACAAATCCAGAACCTTTTTTAATTACCATATTGGCTCCTATTAAACCTCCGATAGTATTTCCTATTGCAGCAAACAGTGCAACAAAAAGATCAACTTGTCCATTTATTAAGAATATAGTTAGAACAAATGGTGCATAGAGAAAAACCAGAAAAACTTTAAGTGCATTAGCCTGTACTAAATCAAATCCGGCATTTAGAACCAGTGCAGACAATAAAAATATACCAACTCCTATGTGTATAAAACCACCGTAAAACCCTATCCCAAGAAATAAAATAATTTGCAATACTCCTGTTCTATTTTGTTTATCTGAAGATTGTCCTTCTAACCATTTTTTTGGATTATAAAACATAAAGACAAGCATTAATAACAAGACAATTGCAACAATCTTCTCAAACACATCTTTATTAATATTTACTGCCATTTCAGCTCCTACAATTGAGCCAACGATCATAGGAATTCCCAATAATAATCCCTTTCTAACAACAAGTTTATTATTCAAATAATATTTCAATGAAGATGTACCGGTTTGCAATAAAATACCTGGACGAACAGTTCCATTTATCATTGTTACAGACATTCCAAAAAGAGATAAAATTGAATACATAACAGCTGTGCCAGAACCTGCCATAGTATTAATAAAACCTTGCATCACTCCTGCTACAAGAATTATCACATACACATGCCAAATCTCCAAACCAAAACTATGTATAATTTCTGTTGACATTTTGCAAAGATAGGGTTTTTGACGGAAGTTGGATGCTGGTGGCTAGAAGAAGACCGATGACCGATGACTGGTGACCGATGACCGATGACTGGTGTAAGTTTGTCAATCAGTTAATCCGTTTTCTGTTCTCAGTTATTGAATATTGTCTATTGTTTATTGAATATTGTCTATTGTTTATTGAATATTGAATGTTGATTATTGTTTATTGAGTGTTTTATATGACGGGAGACCGATGACCGATGACCGATGACGGGTGATCCCGATAAAATCCCGAACCTATGGTTCGTGGATCCTCGGGATAAAACGGGACAGAAATTGCATACTACGTTCTTTCAAATAATCAATTACAGTTTTATCGTTTGTTTAAAACAATATTGCATAGCAATTTCTTGTTTTAACAAGGACTCTCGAAGAATATATAGTCGTTCCTTAATAATGTAGTTTTTGATTTTGTAAAAAGACATAAAGAA
>CAYUWD010000029.1:0-7152 GCA_964448235.1 uncultured Bacteroidales bacterium
CAAAATTAAAAAAAATTATGTTTTTACTTGCTTTTTAAGACAGTATCTCACGTTACTATTAAAAGTCTCAAAATCTCTTAAATCAAAAGTTATTAGGATTTCCTTGAATTTAAGTTTCTATTAATGATTTATGCGTCCAGGTTCTAATTTATATTTATAAAAAAAAGAAGTTTCTTTTTTATATGGATATACTTTTATCTGATGCAATGAACTATCTTGACAAAATTTCAAATTAGAATAATTTATAAATTCTTTTTCCGAATAATTAGTAATTTTTGAAACCCAAAATATATTTTCTATTTGTTTCTCACTTGCATTCAATTCTGAAAAACCATACGATATCCTATTACGATATTTTAAAGGTGTATTATCAGATGAAAACTCTGAGTAAATTATTTCTTCACTTCTTGGGAATCGCAATAAATTACAATCTCTATATAAATTAGATTGTAAATTAAACCCAAATATTTTTTGTGACGATTTTGGTGGGATACAAATAAATCTTTCCTCATTAAATATGACTACCTCTGATGATTGTTTAGAAACTTTTTTTTGTGTGATTCCTGCAAACTGTATATTTCTTTGTTTTTTAATTTCTTCATCATCTAAATAACTAAAAACTGGTATTTTAGGAATTGTATATGATCTATTTTGAAAATAAGTAAAAGCAACATCATTAATAATTAAATGAGATCTTTTTAAATCAATAAAAATATCTTTAGTTTTTAAATTTGTAATCACAAATGTTCCATTTCCTTTATCTGCCCAAAAATTATATGATATTTGAATATCTTCATTTTCAAATATAAGTTCATCTCTTGTTTGTTTTAAATCATCTGATTTTGTTTCAAACAATTGATAATATGTTTGTGGTGTACACGAAAAAAATAAAACTAAAATTAAAAATATATAAACATGTTTCTTCATAATAATTATTCAATATTATTTTACTTTATCAAAAATAACAAAATTTATGACATAAGTTAAATTTAAGCCAGTTTTCACCGTAATTTTCACAATTTAACCATCAATATTTATTGAAATCAATCTAAAACGATTTGAAAACTCGAGCTAAAGAAAAACCGGGTGCATTAATGTCTAAATCAAGAAAATAACCAAAAGGTGTTTGACTAACTTTATAATTTGTATTTATCAATCGTTCTTCTACTTTATCAAATAATGATTTTGTAAACTCAGGTTCTGCTTTACTATTAGATAAATGTGCAAAAGAATGCAAAATAATCTGTTTTGTTGAATTTTTTCCAGCAATCCATTTCAGATTTTTTAAAAGCTTCTTAATAACTTCTGTCTCTCTTTCCTCATCTTCTTTTTCCACTTGTATAAATGCAGTCTGGACATTCTTAAATTCACCTATGTCTTTAAAATCAAGCATCGACTCCAATGTTTTTACAGTTGGTTTATAAGCAAATTTTGTTGTGTAAATCATTAATAATTTCATATTTTTTTCATTTGATTCTTTAGTAAATTACAAAATTTTTGTCACAATCTTTGCAAACCTTTGTACCTCAGTTATAGCAAAGATACATACCAAAAATAGTGATATTTATATTTATAACCCAGATTACAAACAAGTTCTTTTCCGGGTTATAGACATTAAGCCCTAAAGGGCTTTTAGAAAAATCACTTGCTATAGTTTTCTAAAATTATTATTTGTCTTGTACTAATTGTTTCTTTTCATTATTAAATTTTAAATATGGATATTGTTTTTCCAAGTCCTCAATTTCTTGCAAAGTTTTTGCTAAATGCTTTTTATAGTTGCTTAAGTCAGCATTAAATGGTTTATGATTTATTGCTCCTTTAATTTTTAGAATTTTATTATTTAACTCATGGGTTTCCTTATTAAAATATGATTCGGAAAACCTCTCCATAATATAATCTATTGCCACTTTTGACGGGTGTATCATATCCTTATTATAGAATCTGTAATCGCGCAGCTCATCCATCATTATCTCATATGAAGGAAAGTAATGAATATTACTGAAATCTTCTATCAAATTGTTGATTGCAACAAATAATACTGATTTACTTAACTGGTTTGCCACAAAACCATCTCTTTTATGACGAATAGGACTTACTGTAAAAACAACTTGAATATCTGGATTAAACTCTCTCAATTTCTGTAATATATCAGACCAATAATTAACAATCTCATCTACTGATAGTAGTTTACGTATAAAAGTTTTATCCGGCAACCTATGACAGTTAGAAACTATTTCATTATTTGATTTTAAATTGTAAATATAAGATGTTCCAAAACTTATAAACAAATACTTACAAACTTTTAATATTTCATGTGATTCAAAAACAGAATTATTCATTTTCTCTATTGCTTTTTCTTTATCAGCATCCGAAAATTTTGAATGAAAATTAAAACTATTCCATAATCCATTTTCTAAAAATAAAGACTCCTCATCTATCAAGTTATTGTCAATGCTTATTTTAATAGAATTACCTATTGATATTGGATTATAATTTATTCCCATTGAATTAACCAAAACAGGAAATTTTAACTCATCTAATTTATTTCCAATATTTTCAGCAAAACAGGAGCCTGTAAAAATGATTTTTGTTACATGAGAAATTTCAAAAGGAAAACTTGGTATTTCGACTTGAGTATTTAATTTCATTATTCAGTTTCTTAAATGTAGTTATGTAAACAAAGTTATTAAATTTTGAAGAAAAGCTACTAATGCACGAATATATTTTTGTGTAACTACAACATAGAAACTTAAAGAACTTAGACATAAATAAAAACTGGCTTTCGAATAACTCAAAAGCCAGTATAAAAGCATAAAATTGTTCCTATGATAAGTTACTACAGTTTAGCTAATAATTGTGTTTTTTCAACCAATGTTATCAATTCTGCAACATAACCATACTGATCTTCACCTTTTGCTCTTTTAGCCCAAAGTAAAACATGGTCATAACTTGCACTTCCTTTAAATTCTGAATTTCTTAAAAGCATTCCAAATTCTGCAACAGAAACAGCTAACATAAAGTTCTTAGAGTTAGATTTTTTCTCCAAATCTTTTTCAGACACTATTCTGGTAATAAGTCTGCTAAAATCTTGATTTGGTTTTTTATATCTGATTTTCAATGTCATGATATCATTGCTTTTTACAACAGATGTTGACTGATAATTTAGTGGATCTACTTTACCTGATGACTCACTACCATCATTTAAAACAAGTTCATAGATTGCTGTAACAGTATGACCACTTCCAATTTCACCTGCGTCTTTTTTGTCGTCATTGAAATCTTCTTTGTTAAGCATTCTGTTTTCATATCCGATTAAGCGATATTCTTTAACTTTACCGGGGTTAAATTCAATTTGGATTTTTACATCTTTTGCAATTGTATAAAGAGTTCCCCAAAGTTCCTGTCCAAAGATTTTATTTGATTCCATGATATTATCAATATATGCATAGTTTCCATTACCTTTATTTGACAATTTCTCCATTTTTGAATCTTTATAGTTACCCATACCAAAACCAAGAACTGTTAAATAAACGCCAAGGTCTCTTTTCTTTTCAATTAGTCTTTCCATTTCACCATCACTACTTGCCCCAACATTAAAATCACCGTCAGTAGCAAGAATTACTCTGTTATTACCATCTTTGATAAAGTTTTCCACTGCAATTTCGTAAGCTAATTTAATTCCTGCACCTCCTGCAGTTGAACCACCAGCAGTAAGTTTATCAAGAGAAGCCAAAATTGTTGCTTTATTTTTACCGCTTGTAGAAGGAAGCACACACCCTGCAGCTCCAGCATAAACAACTATCGAAACCCTGTCTTCAGGTCTAAGTTTATCAACTAATAATCTAAATGATTTTTTTAGCAATCCTAATTTATTTTCTGAATTCATTGACCCAGAAACATCTATTAAGAATACAAGATTACAAGCTGGTATTTCTTCACTATCCATTTCTTCACCCTGGATACCAATCATGAGTAATTTATTATTTTTATTCCATGGACAATCACCTATTTCAAGATGAGTAGCAAAAGGATGTTCTTCATTTGGATTTTCATAATCGTAATCAAAATAATTAATCATTTCTTCTACTCTAACAGCATCTGCGTAAGGCATTTGTGAATTATTAATAAACCTTCGCACATTTGCATATGAAGCTCTGTCAACATCTATAGAAAAAGTTGAAAGAGGATCATTTATTACATCTTTAAAACCATTCTCCTGAATAAAATCATACGATTCTGTATTATGCTGGATGTATGAATCATCATAACTTGCAGTACCTCCACAAAAGGATTGTTTTGCATTTCTGTTTCTTGATGCACTATAAAATGCAATTGGTGCAGATTCTTCCGCTTCTGTACAACAATCTTCAATAACTTTTAACTCATCTAATTCCACAATTTGTTCTGCATTCATAAAAATAGTAATTCTATGAAAATCACCCTTTTCCAAAATAATATTTTTTTGTTGATATTCTTCATATCCTGATGCTTTAACTTTAATACTATACGGCCCTTCATCTAGTTCCTTAAACTCAAACATCCCAACTTTATCAGTTTTTACTGTCCTAATAATAATACCCATTTTATAAAGTTTTACTTCTGCACCGGTAATAGAATTTCCCGTTAAATTGTCGCTAACATTTCCCTCAATTGTCGCTGCCATGGAAAAATAGCTTAAAACAATTGTGAGTATCCCAATAAAAATAATTCGTGTTTTCATATTTATTTCGTTTTAGTTTTAAATTAATAATCGTTAATATAGATACACCCATCCATCGAATTCCATAAATCACAATTTTTTTCTATCTTTAATTTTTATTCTACATATAATGAATTTTATTAAAACTTATCTTAAAGATTTATGGTTTCTCATTTATCCTAATATTTGTGAAGCTTGTGGAATGATATTAAATAATAATGAAGGTCCTATATGTACCAAATGCTTGTACGAACTTCCAAGAACAGATTATTGTAAACATATAGAAAATGACATAACTCTCCTTTTTGCCGGAAGAATAAAAATTGAAAAAGCAACTGCACTTTTTCATTTTCATAAAGGAAGTCGTTTTCGAAAACTTTTACATAGTTTAAAATACAAAAATAAACCTGAAATAGGCATTTTATTAGGAAAAGAGCTTGGTGCAGCGATGTACTCATCAGGTAATTATAATAATATTGATTATATTATTCCTGTACCTCTACACCCCAAAAGACAAAAACAAAGAGGTTATAACCAAAGTGAAATGATCGGAAAAGGAATTTCACTAGTTACAGATATTCCAATTTTAACAGATGTATTAATTAGAAATGTCGAAACTGTTACTCAAACTAAAATGACACGCGAAGAAAGATGGAAAAATGTATCTGGTAAATTTATTATCAATAATCCTGAAAAAATTGAAAATAAACATGTCATTTTAATAGATGATGTGGTTACTACAGGTTCTACTTTAGAAGCTTGTGGTGAAAAACTATTGACTATCAAGGATTTAAGCTTGAGTATTGCAGTTTTAGCGAATGCATAAAAATTTTAATTATTCTACATCCTTAATATCAACCCAATAAAGGATATTAATATTTTGTGATTTATTTGTTACAAAAATTGGGGCTACAGCTACTACTCTTTTACAAAATTCATCATTTTCATAATACCATTCTTCAAGAAAACGTAATTTCTTAATCTGATTCTTTTCCAAAGGTAATTTTATTGAAACGTCGATAAGATTCCCAGCCTCATCAGTTTCTTGAATAGTTTCATATACAAACCATTGGTCCTCAAAATATTCTACAAAGTCTTCTTTAGGAATCTTTTCAAACTCTTCGTAATCCCCTGTTACATCATACAAATATGCTTGTGTTTCACCTGAAATTACATTATCATACAACTTTGTTAATAATCGGTCTAAATCAGATTCGGGCATATTATTCCAAAACCAATCCTGCTCATAATCTTCTTCGGTAACAATGTCTGAGTTTACAATTGGTACATCATACATGATTTTTTGTGTAATAACATCCTTTTCTTTTGTTTCTGTTTCTGCCTCAGTGCTGGAACATGAGTAAATGCCAATAGTCAGAAAAGCAATTAAGCCTAAAAATGCAATATTTTTCATAGCAAGTAAATTTAAGTTAGTAATAAGACGACTTAAATATAACTGAAAAAATCTATAATTTATTATTTTAATCAGAATGTATATAGAAATATATGTCGTAACACTAGTGTACCAAGAAAGTGAAAATATTTTTGACATAATCTTTGCAACCTCTGGTAAATGCAAAGATATACGCCAAAAATAACTTTAGAGACATTGATACACCCCGAACTGCGATAATCCCGATTATTATCGAGGATGTTCAGGGTTACATATATTAAGCTCTTACAGAGCTTTTATATAATCTCACAAAAGTCAATTCAAATCGTCACGCACAAATTTGTTAACACAAGCCTTGATGCTAGTGCAATATAGAGGACGGCAAACAAGTTTCTTGGTACGCTAGTGATGTCGTAAGGTAAGAGAGAGATATTATTAACCCTACGAAAGTCAGCGCTCTAGCAACATAACTTTCGTAGGGTTAATAATATCTTACTTAAAGGTTTAATACGGTAACATTTTCATATAATCGATAATCTGATCGACACCTTGTTTTAGTGGTTTCTTGACAGCAGCTCTCATCATCATATTAAGTTCAGCACGAACAACAATACGGACAGCTGTTTCGTATCCTGTAAGACTTTTTAATTGTAACCAAAGAGTAAACTGATATGGCGAACCGTCATCTCCTTGAATCTTAATTGTTTTAAAAGGTTCCCTGTCAACAATTTTTAAAGCCATTTTCTGACCCTTAACAACAAAATTACAAGTATCTTCTGTTGCATTCCAGTCCTGAACATCGGGTGGTACCAGACGTGAAATATTACGCAAATCCGCAAAGAAATTAAAAATACGTTCATCAGTATTATTGACTTTTCCGGTCTTACTTATCACTTCGAGTGGTTTCATACAATTATTTTTTCCATTCTGATGGATTTGTTCTCCATTCCTTTAGTAGTTCTACATCAGAATCTGAGACATATCCTGTAGATAATGCTTGCTCGATTAACGCATTGTAATTACTTAATGTAATAAGGTCAACATTTGCTTCTTTAAAGCT
>CAYUWD010000029.1:7252-30812 GCA_964448235.1 uncultured Bacteroidales bacterium
ATCACTATAATTTTCTTTAATTACCTTAACAAAAGAATCTTTTATAAATGTTCTTACTTCAGGAAAAGACAATGTTTTTCTATTATCACAATAAATTGGAGAAAACCATCCTGATGCCCATGTAAAATGATTTGCAGGCTCTAATTTAATTGCTTTAATTTGTAATAATTTTTCAGCGATTTGTTTTGCAAGTTGTTCCATGTTTTCGGTTTATGATTAAAATATTTTACAAAAATAAATTCATTCTGTTATCAGAAAAACCTTCTGATAAATCAATCACAAAAATAAACTTTTCGGATAAAGAAATGCTAAAAAAAGAGTTGAATATTTTTTTAGATACTAACAATACGAAAAGTATTAATATTTTTAAAATTAGTAAAGATCAATATTTTGACTTTTATAATGATTATTTTAAATTTATTCAGGCTGCAGGAGGTATTGTGACCAATTCAAATGATGAATTATTACTAATCAAAAGACTTGGTTTTTATGATCTTCCAAAAGGAAAAGTTGAAAAAAACGAAATCATAATTGATTGTGCAGCCAGAGAAGTAAGCGAAGAGTGTGGTATTGATTTAAAAGATTTATCAAATATCAAATTATTTGATTCTACTTTTCATATCTATCCTTATAAAAATCAATATGCCTTAAAAGAAACTTCATGGTTTAAAATGATATTTACTAATGATTATGATTTAAAACCGCAAATCGAAGAAGATATTACAGAAGTATTTTGGGTAAAGAAAAATGACATTAAATCTTATTTTGAAAATATGTATCCGGCGCTGATAGAGTTGTTGGAAAAATTATGTAGTTAATAAGCTTATTTTTTACTAAATTTTTGATGCTCATTGACTTATTAAAAACAAAAAATAGTTTTAAACAAATATGAATTATATGTTAATTTATTGTAAAACAAGAGCTTAAAAAGTATCAAAATTATTAAAGTCCTGATTCACAATGTTGTAATATATTAACAGTTTTTAGAAAAATTGTTAATACATATAGAAAAATAATTATAAATAAATTTTGAATATTAAATTAATAAATCAGCTATAAATAAATTTTGAAACAGCAAAGAAGTTATTAATAATTTAATGTAAAATAATAAACAGTCTTATTAACTAAAATACACATTTTAATCATGTTGATTAAAATATATTAACATGTGTTTACAAAAACTTTAATAAACTGATAATCAAAGAAAGTTTTTTAATTTTGCTGTTTATAAAATATAATAATTGATTTATACAAGTGTTTTTTATTAAATTTGAAAAAAGTTTTACAGTTATTAACAGAGTATAATAATAATCATATAAGATTAATTAATTAATAAATATTAATATTATTATTTAAAAATGAATTCATTAGATTTAAAAAAATTTGGTTTTTTAAATATAGAAATACCAAAAAATATCAATTTAAAAGAAGAAATTAATAAACTAAAAAAGGAAAAAAATGCAGTTATATTAGGACATTTTTATATTGATGGTGAATTACAAGATATTTCTGATTTTGTTGGTGATAGTTTAAAACTATCACAAGAAGCTGCAAAAACAGAAGCAGATATTATAGTATTTTTAGGTGTACATTTTATGGCTGAAACAGCAAAAATATTATCGCCAGAAAAGAAAGTGTTAATTCCTGATTTAAATTCCGGTTGTTCTTTAGCTGATTCTTGTCCAGCAGTTGAATTTGAAAAGTTTATAAAAGCAAATCCAGGTTATACTGTAATTTCATATGTAAATACTACTGCTGAAATTAAAGCCTTAACAGACATAGTAGTTACATCATCAAATGCAAAACAAATTGTAGAAAGTTTACCAAAAAATGAAAAAATATTATTTGGTCCTGATAAAAATTTAGGAAGCTATATAAATCGAATGACAGATCGTAATATGTTATTATGGGATGGTGCATGTCATGTTCATAAAGAATTTGATTTAGAAGGAATTTTAAAGCTTAAGGAAAAATATCCTGATGCAAAAATTATAGCTCATCCTGAATGTGAAAAACCGATATTATTAATTTCAGAACATATTGGAAGTACAGCTAGTTTATTAAAATTCACAAAATTAGATAGTTCACAAAAATATATAGTAGCTACAGAATCAGGTATTTTACATCAAATGAAAAAATATAGACCAGAAAAAACATTTATACCAGCTCCATCATTAGATTCAACTTGTGGATGTAATGATTGTAATTATATGAAATTAAATACATTAGAAAAATTGTATAATTGTTTAAAATACGAACTTCCAGAAGTAAATATTAAAGAAAATCTTAGAAAAAAGGCGGAAAAATCAATTATTAGAATGTTAAAAATATCAGAAAATTTGGTTTTATAATGAAGTCGGTATTATTATCAGTATTTTGCATTTTTATATTATCAATAAAAACATATTGTCAAAATTATACTGATATTAGAACCTCTATTCATAATGTATATGTGATTTCTAAATATGAAACTACAAATAGTTTAAAACCAGGATTTTTTGGTGAAATATCTTTTGGAGAAAAATTAAACGGAGAAAAATATTGGCATTATTATTATGGATTTCCTTCTTTTTATATTTCGTGTTATGCTGGATATCCGGGTAATGTTGATTATGGATATTTAGTTGGTATTATTCCTCAATTTTCGTTTAACAAAATTATTAAAAATAATTGGAATTATAACATAAAATCAGGATGTGGAATAGCATATTTAACAAATCCATATAATATAAAATATAATCCTAATAATGTACTGATTGGATCTAAATTTAATGGAATTATTACTGTTGAAGCAGGTATATCATATCAATTTCAAAAGTATAATTATTTGGGTATATCTGTAGATATGTTTCATATTACTAATGGGAAAACTAAAATTCCAAATAAAACAATGAATTTATCTGGATTAAATGTATTTTATGAATATAGATTAAAAGATGATCCTAAAGATATTGATTATAAATATAGAGATAAAATAAACGAAAATTGGAATTTATTTATAAATTTAGGTATAGGTATAAATGAGTATGGAACAGATGTAAAACCCACTAATGGACCAAATTATTCTGTTTATGATATTGGTTTTGGTATTTCAAAAAAAACTAATCCAATTCATAAATATAGATTGGGAATTAATATATTGCAATACGAAAGTTATGAAAAGTTTATTACCTATCAGGAATTAAATATTGGAAATGCATTTTTTAAAAGTATTGCTTTTAATATTTTTGGAGCACATGAATTTATTTTTGGTGAGTTTTCTTTATATACTGAAATAGGATTAGATATTTATAAACCCTTTTATAGAAATATGTTAGAATTAGAAAATAATAATAATTCATTTACAAATGTATTAAAATCATATAATAGTAATAAAATTGGTATTAAATATTATTTTGTAAATTCATATGATTATATATTTTCAGGAGGTATAAATATTAAAGCAAATAATTTTCAGGCTGATTTTATGGAAATAATTTGTAATTTTGAGTTTTAATAATAATTAAATTTTAAAATAATGAAAAAGACATTTTTATTGATTGTTTTTGTTGGTATAGCTGCAATGAGTTTTGCTCAGCTTACTTTAGGTGGACATTTTGCATATAATAGTACATGGCTAATGAATAAACAAGTATTTGACGAAGGTGCTGAAATGGATGTAGCAGTTTCTTATGGTACATCATATGGTATTATTGCAGGTTATTATTTTTCTGATGATTTTGGGTTGGAAATTAATTTTAATCCAAATAAAATTGAGCAGAAATATGAAGGTAGTATTAAATACTTTTTTAGTGATGAGAGAAACTCTTATAATGCTTCAACTATTATGAAAACTTTAGATATCCCTGTTTTAATGAAATTTGGTAAAAATACATATTTTGAGTTAGGACCATTAGTACAAATGGTAAATAAAGTTACATATACCAGAACATTTGAAGAAACTAATATTTTATATCCAGGATGGTATCATAGTAGATCATATAGTTTCAAAAATGTGTCAAGTGAAGGAGTAAAATCTAGTTTTAAAGATATAGGATTTGGAGCTTCTTTAGGATTTGGAGCTAATTTTAATATTATTGAAGATCAATTGAAATTGAATTTTGGTTTAAGATTTAATTATATTTTAACAGATTTAGAAGGTGTTAATGGTTTAGGTTTAACTAAGGACAGTAATTTTGTTCCTGATGATGAAAAAGTAAATTTCAAAACTAATCCATTATATGGTGGAATAAAAATAGGTTTGGTTTATATCTTTGATTAGCGTATTATTATTATATAAATATTAAAAAACTGCTCGATAATAAGAGCAGTTTTTTGTTAATAAAACTATATTAAATCCAAAATAATTATAATATTATTGGAATTAAATCTAAAATAATCATAATATTATTGGAATTGAAATAAGGAATTGTTTACATTTGTATTGTTAAAATTAATATTTCATATGATTAGTAGACAATTACAAACTAATATTGCAAGTCGTTTTTATAAATCAAAAGCGATAATTTTATTAGGTCCACGACAAGTTGGTAAAACAACCTTAATAAAGCAAATACTAAATGATAATGATTATATTTTATTGGATGGAGATAATCCTACTGTGTTAAGATTATTAAATCGACCAGATTTGGGACAAATAAAAGAGATTATAGCTGATAAAAAAATAGTATTTATTGATGAAGCTCAACAAATACCTGATATTGGAGTTACGTCAAAGCTTATTGTTGATTATTTTCCTGAAGTTCAATTAATACTTAGTGGTTCGTCATCTTTTGAATTGACTAATGTAATGAGTGAACCTTTAACTGGTAGAAAATGGACTTATAATTTATGGCAAATATCATGGGCAGAATGGCAAAAACACATTGGTTTAATCGAAAGTGAGCAGGATTTAGAAAATAGGCTTATTTATGGATTTTATCCAGATGTACTAAACAATCCTTCAGATAAAAAAATAATTCTAAATGAACTAGTTAGTAGTTATTTATATAAGGATGTTTTAATGTATGGAAAGCTAAAAAAGTCTGATGAGATTTATAAATTATTACAAGCTTTAGCATTTCAAGTTGGTAGTGAAGTATCATATAATGAATTAAGTTCAGTAACAGGCTTAAGTTTTAAAACTGTTGAAAGCTATATTAATGTTTTGGAACAAGCATTTGTAATTTTTAGGTTGAATTCATTTAGTAAAAACCTAAGAAATGAAATAAGAAAAGGACGTAAAATATATTTTTATGATAATGGTGTTCGTAATGCAATTATTGGACAATTTTCTAATTTTAACTTAAGAAATGATATTGGAGCACTTTGGGAAAATTTTTTAGTTTCTGAAAGAAAAAAACACTTAAGCTATAATAAAATATTTGCAAATACATATTTTTGGAGGACTACTCAACAACAAGAAATTGATTATATTGAAGAAATAAATGGTAACTTGTTTGCATTTGAATTTAAATTCAACCCAAATAAAAAAGTAAAATTTACGAGTACATTTACAAATAATTATCCATGTGAAACAAAAGTGATAAATAGAAATAATTTTAGAGAATTTGTAAAATAGTGTATGAAAATAATAAAACTTAAAAATATAGATTCTACTAATAATTATGCTGCAAATTTATTAGTAAATAAAAATTTAGTTGATGAAACACTTATTTATACTGATTATCAAAAAAAAGGTAAAGGCTTAGGTCAAAACAAGTGGTATTCCGAAAAGAAAAAAAATATCTTAGCATCTTTAATTGTTTTTTCTGAAATAGAAGTGGAACAGCATTTTCAACTTAATATGGTAATTTCATTATCGATATGCGAATATCTTCAAAATAAGGGCGTATCAGCAAAAATAAAATGGCCTAATGATATCTATGTAAAAGATGATAAAATTGCCGGAATACTAGTTGAAAATAGATTATACGGGGATAAAATCAATAGTTCTGTGATTGGTATTGGATTAAATTTAAATCAAACTGATTTTCCTTCTAAAATTTTAAACCCTGTTTCATTAAAGACAATAAATAATCAAGAATATAATATTGAAAATGAAATAGTGGAGCTTTTTACACTTATTTCTCAAAAAATAGAGTCATTGCAAAAAGGTTCAAACACTAGTATTAAATCTTCTTATTTGAATAAGCTTTACAGATATGATGAATGGTCTTATTTTAAGAAAGATAATCTTACGTTCGAAGCAAAAATTATAGATGTAAAAAATGATGGATACATTGTCTTAGTTGATAAGAAAGGGAATCAAACAGATTATTATTTTAAAGAAGTTGAATTTGTAATTTATTAATCTTTTAATTGTTGATTCAACCTGTTAATTTCGGCTTCTCTAGCTGTGAGAATGTTTATATAGCTTTGTGTGTATCTATTTGGATATAAGTCGTAAGCTTTATATGCATTTTCAATAGCTTGTGGAATATTGTCATTAAATTCGTAATAAACTGCAATATTATGGTATGCGTAAGCAGAATTTTTTGGATTTTGATCTTGACATGCAAGAGTCCATAATTCAAAGGCATTTTTCCAATTATTTTTTCTTACAAATTGGTACGCCTCTCTTATTTGTTCATTACCTTTTCTAAAATATATTCTGTATTCTGTTGCCCAAGTTGGCGATATACGGCTGGCATACATATATCCTGCAAAAGCACCACCCTCATTTACTGCTTCGCGTTTTGTTGGAATTTTTCGTCTTGCAGATGATTGTGAATCAGCATGTTTTTCCCAGAATTTTCTGTCAACAAAGCTATTTTGGTCAAGAATTATTTCTTTATAAGGATCATAAATTCTCCAACCGGCTGTAATTGCAACTTCAATACCTTCATAGTATTCAGTTCCATCATCGTTATTTCTGGTTTTTGACCAATTTCTTGTATCAGAATCAAATGTCTCTAATGCAATTAATAAATCTGTATTGTAATAATCTGTAATTTGTTTAATTGTATCCCATGGAATTGGTAGAGGCCATTTATCAGAACCGAGTCCATATAGTTCAAAATCTTCTGAAAAATTAACTTTATATTTAGGTGCGTCATTTACTGAATTTGCAAAACTTACTACACAATTGAAAGAAGCATCTCTATCCTGATGAATACCTTCTCCGGAAAATAAGCCTTCGGTAAAGTTACCTCCTTTACTTCCTTTTCCTGCCAGACTTCTGATTATTACAGTAATTTTTTCATAATTGCCAGGAATGTTTATTTCTGCAGGTTTAAGAACATCTATAGGAATATTAGATGTTTTACATGAATAAAATGTATATACAATTAATATTGTAAATAGAAATTGTAGAAACTTTTTCATGATTTTAATTTTAAATAATTATATCTATTTTATATTGTTATTTTTAATAGTAAACTATCAATCCCAAAAACATAGTCATCTATTACGTTTAACTGTTCAGCTACTTCACAGGCACTAAAACCTGTTAAGTCTTCATAAGCAATCTTTTCTTTAAACTGTTCGAGATAAAATTGCGAAACAGGAAGGTAAGTCCAATGCCATTTTTCTTCATTATATCCTGTAGGTCGGTTTGCTGTATAGACTTGATAAAAACCATATTCATGAGCATAATCACACATCCACTGATAAGCTTTTTTGCCCTCTTCGGTTTCAAAAAAGTACAATTTTGTTTGTAGAATATCAATATCTGTACCCCAGTGATGACGCGATGTACCTGGCATAGCAATATATTTTAGAACTGCCTTTGCAGATGCTTCAGGATTACCAGAATTATAATATCTTGAATTCCATAACCAGGCTTGAGTATCAAAACTTCTATAAGCTGAAATTAAACCTAAATTAATATTATTCAAGGCTGCTGCTTCGTACATTGCAATATAAGGTTCAAGAACATCTTTGTGAATATACTCTGTACGCATTAAACAATATTTTTGTGGTACTTCAACAAACATTGAATCTGTAGCTGGATTTATTTTTCCCAGTAAATATTCCTTTGAAATGTTAGGATTTATTTCTTCAGTAATTATACTATCCTTTGTTTCTATATCAACATCATTTGCAATAAGTTTATCATTAGATGTTGATGCCTGATTACAGGAAAAGAAAGTAATCAATAAAAAGACAAATATTGTTAAGATTATAATTTTATTCATTTATCAAATCTATACATTTTTCCAGAATACTATCTGAATCTAGTTTATATTTTTTTAGAAGTTCTTCGGGCTTTCCCGATTCTCCAAAAGTATCAGGCATGCCAATAATTTTCATTTTAACCGGATAGTTTTGAATTAGGACTTCTGAAACAGCACTACCCATACCTCCGTGTACCTGATGTTCTTCAATGCTAATTACTTTCTTTGTTTTAGAGGCAGAATTTATAATTGCTTTTGTATCAATTGGTTTAATTGTATGTAGATTAATAACTTCAGCAGTATAATTTAGTTTTTTTAATCTTTCTGCTACTTCCAAAGCTGTCCAAACCATTGACCCACAGGATATTATGCTGATATCTTCACCTTTTTTTAATATTTGAGCTTTACCAATTTCAAATTTTTGATCTAAGGAGCTAAAGTTTGGAACAGGTTCACGACTATATCTGATATAGACAGGAGAATTCAAATCTTTTATAGCAGTTTTTACAGCTAGTTTTGTTTGGTTTTCATCACAAGGTGAAATAACTGTCATATTAGGTAAAGATCTCATAACTGCTATATCTTCTAATGCCTGATGTGTTGCACCATCAGCACCAACAGATACACCTGCATGTGCACCACCAATTATAGCATGTAAGTTGTTATAGCATAACGAAACTCTTATTTGGTCAGCTGTTCGCATTGCAGAAAAAACAGCATAAGTTGAAAATACAGGTATTTTACCCGATAATGATAAACCGGCAGCAACTGATGCAGCATTTTGTTCTGCAATTCCAAGTGAAATAAATCTTTCAGGGAATTTATCCTTAAATAGATTGGTTCCTACAGATTTAGTAATATCAGAACCTATGCATATTAAATTTTTATACTTCTCTCCTATTTCGGCCAATCCTTGACCAAAGCCATTTTTCATCGGACTTAATTGTACTTTGCTTTTAATCATTATTATTTACTGATCCGAAGCATACCATTCGGCAAAAGAGTTTGTTGTTTCGTGTAATTTTATACTATGTAATTTGATATTTTCAGGTAGTAAAGGTTTAATAATGTCAGCAAAATGAATCACCATATTTTCAGCTGTAGGTTGAAAGTTTACAATATGGATACGTTTGAATAGTTTATTTTCTTCTTCAAAGTATTTAGTATCCTCTTTGTGACTTAATAAAACGCTATGATCAAATTTATCAACAATATTTGGTTTAACTATTCTTTTTAAGTTACCAAAATCCATAACCATACCCAGTTTTGTTGAATCATGATTAGGCTCTGGTTCTCCTATAACTGTGACAGATAATTTATATGTATGTCCGTGTATATTTCTGCACAAACCATCATAATTATGTAAGGCATGAGCCATTTCGAATTCGAACATTTTTGTTACACGTATTTTACTCATAATTATTTAGTTTTCAATATAACAAAGTTAGACAATTTTTTGTTTATGATAAAGTTTATAAACAATGAGAACAATATAAAATTAGAATAATTGTAATACATATAAAACAAAATACTAAATTTGTTATTTTAAATTTAGATATGATATTTGTTGATATAAATAGTAGCATAAAAAGAAATTTAGATATTTTTGAAGATAAATTAAAAATAATTACAAATAGTACAGAACCAATAATATCTGAGATTTTACAATATGTTTTTGAGAATAAGGGTAAAAGAATTAGACCAATCTTAGTTTATTTATGTAACGAAATATTTAGTAAAGCAAATAATTCAACACATAATGCTTCTATTATAATAGAATTAATGCATAATGCAACATTGTTGCATGATGATGTAGTTGATAAAGCTGCATTAAGAAGAGGAAAAGTGACAGTTAATAATAAATGGGACGATAAAACAGCAGTTTTAATAGGTGATTATTTAGTTGCAAAATCAATGAAAATTGCAACAGATAGTAAAGAATATAGGTTTTTTGATATAATTACTCCTTCGATTATGCGTTTAAGCTTAGGAGAGTTGCAGCAAATGGATAAATCTCAAAGTTTTGATTTATCTTTAGATAAATATTTTAAAGTTATAAAAAATAAAACAGCATCTTTAATAGCAACATGTTGTAAAATTGGAGCATATACTGGTGGAGCTAATGAAGAAGAAATGTCAGTGTTGGAAGAGTTTGGAGAGAATTTAGGTATAATATTTCAAATTAAAGACGATATTTTAGATTATAACGGAGGAAAAAAAACTGGTAAAAAACCCGGGATTGATATTTTAGAGTCTAAAGTAACTTTGCCTTTAATATGTGCTTGGAATAATATGAATAGTTATCAGCAAAATGAAATTATAAATATATGGTTTGTTGAAAATAAGTCACAAAAACAAATAGATTCTATCATAGACTATGTAATAAATAATAAAGGAATTATAGATAGTTATAAAATAATAGAAAAATACAAAAGAAATGCATTTGAATTATTAAACAAAATTAATAATGTAAAAGCAAAATATGTATTAATTAAATTAATGGACTATATTATTGATAGAAATAAATAATGACTAAAAGTAGGAAATAGTTTTGTCTTTTCCATCAATTTTATTTAAATCAGTTAATATACTATTTGCTAATCTTGAAGCACCAAATCTAAACAGTTTATTATTTAACCATTCGTTTCCAAGTACTTGTTCTACAATTTGATAGTAAATTATTGCATCTTCAGATGTAGACATACCTCCAGAGGGCTTAATTCCTATTTTTTTACCAGTTTTTGTGTAATAGTCTTTAATTGCTAAACACATTGTATAAACTGCTTCTGGAGTAGCTGAAATAGGTGACTTTCCTGTTGATGTTTTAATAAAATCTGCTCCGGATTCCATTGAAATAATACTTGCAAGATGGATATTATCAATTGTTTCAAGTTCACCTGTTTCAAGAATCACTTTTAAGTGTGTATCACCAATAGTTTCTTTGATTATTTTTATTTCACCGGCAACTTTGTTAATGTCATTATCAAGGAATGTTCCTACAGATATAACAATGTCAATTTCATCGGCTCCTTTGTGTTTAATTAGCTCACATTCAGCAGCTTTAACTGAAATAAATGTTTGTGATGAAGGAAAACTAGCACCTACAGAAGCAATACTTACGTTTTTGTCAGTAAGGTTTTCTTTTATAGTTTCTACAAAACTTGGATATACACAAATAGCACCAACATTTGGCATATCTTTAAAATTGTTTTTAAAATTATTTACATTTTCAACAAGTGTTTTAACTTTTGTTTCATGATCTGTTGAGTTAAGTGTTGTTAGATCAATACTGTTAAATATTTTAGTTAAAACTTCTATAGTCTTATATTCATTTGTTTTAGCTTTTAATGCTGCAATTTGTTTGTCAACAAACTCTTTAGTGGGAGCTTTAGTATATTCGAATTTTATCATTTTGAGTAAGTTTTATGTTTAGATACAAATATAATAAATTATATTCAATGAAAAATTTACTCTTTTAGTTTATCATTATTTTTGTGTCTTAAACTATCACGTATTGTTTTTTTATCCAAGTTACGTTTAAAGGCTTTAGTTAGGTCTATATCTGTTTGATTTGCAATACAAATTAGAACCCAGAGCACATCTGCAATTTCATCTTCGAGATTTAGCTTATCTCCGGGTTTAGCCGATTGCTCACCATACTCTCTCGCAATAACTTTTGCCATCTCACCAACTTCTTCAGTTAGCACTATCATATTTGTTTTGATATCAAAATATCTTACACCATACTCTTTAATCCAGTTGTCAACTTGTTTTTGAGCTTCTCGTATTGTCATTTAAATGCATTTAAAAATGTAGAAATCCTGTTCAGTAGTTTGATTTGGTTGAACAGTAAAATAGTTATCATCTCTTAAATAAGGATATTCTCGAATACATAAATAATATGTACCGACTTCTAGTTTTAAAGAAAAATCACCATTATTGCACATAACACTGTCAGCCTTATCTAATAAGTCATAAATTGATGAAGAACTTGTATCTGCTGTTACAGAGTTAATAAAATATACATAACCACTATAAGGGTAATAAGTCCTAAAACTAGGATCAAATAGGCAGCTTCCTTCACCGTATTGAAGACTGCCTTGAATACCTGACTTCAATGAATTTGTTGTGCATGAAGAAAGTATTGTTACTGAAATTAATATTGCACTAATAATGATTTTCAACTTCATAATACAAATATATGAAAAATTGAAATTATTCTTTATTTGTAATTCTTTGATAAAGGACACTGAGGCCGATAACTATCGGCCTCGAAGTGTCCTATCTCCTATTTTTAGAATCGATAATAATTGTAACCGGTCCGTCATTGCATAATGATACTTGCATATCTGCACCAAATACACCAGTTTTAATTTCTTTATTAGTTAGTTCTTTTAATTTGTCTACAAATTGATTGTATAGTGGTTCAGATATTTCTGGTTTTGCTGCATCGATATATGATGGGCGATTTCCTTTTTTTGTTCTTGCGTGGAGAGTAAACAGACTGATAGCCAGTATGTTAAAGTCTTTTTCGATGCATGATTGATTCATAACACCATTCTCATCATCAAAAATTCTTAGGTTAACAATTTTGTTACATAACCATTTAATATCTTCATTTGAATCTTCATTTGTTATGCCTAGAAAAATGAGTAATCCTCTATCAATTTGAGAATATACTTTTTGTTCAATATTTACATTAGCCGAGCTAACTCTTTGAAGTAATGCAATCATATTTTATAAACATTAAAGTGTTGAAAATTAGTTAATTAATACATGTTCCACATGGAACAATTCTAGTTTTCATATAAGGAAGTGAATTCAAATTTGCCAACATCAAAGAGTCCTTTGTCACCTATTTTTAAATCAGGAATAACTAATAGAGCCATAAATGATAATGTCATAAATGGTGCTGTAAGATTACAACCATTTGCTTTGATTGTACTGTTAATTTTGTTGTATTTATTTGAAACTTCTTCAGGATCTGCCTGTGTCATCAATCCTCCAAATTCTAAAGGAAGTGTATAGAAGTCCTTATTATCAACGTATGTAAGGCCTCCAGTGTGTTCAATAATTTCATTTATTGCTTTTACTATTTCTTCATCATTAGTACCAATTGAGATAATATTATGGCTATCATGTGCTATAGATGTTGCTAATGCTCCTTTTTTTAAATTAAATCCATTAATAAAGCCAACTTGAGGAATTGCATTTTTGTAATATCTGTTATAGACAACAATTTTTAAAATGTCTTTTTCAGGATCAGCTAATAAATTACCGTTTTTTGATTTTAGATTTGCGGTAAAGGATCTTGTAATTAATTCTTTATCGATAACTTCAATTATTTTTACTTTTTTATTTTTGTCTTCAACGGCAATTTGATCTGAAGATAATTTGCTAGCATTAAAATTATTTACTGGTTCAACATTTTCTGTATTAAATAAAATTCTACCATTTGAATAAACAGGATTTCCATTGATGTAAGTTTCAAGAATATTAAAATCTTCAAGATTGTCAATTGTAATAAAATCAGCGAAGTCTCCTTCTCTTAAAAGACCAACATCTAAATTGTAATGTTCTACAGGATTAACACAAGTGGCAAAAAGCATATCAAACATGTCAATTTTGTGTTTTTGACCCAATTTCAATATTTTGTTTATATGACCATATTTTATTAGATCGTCAGGATGTGAATCATCTGTGCATAACATTACCATTTTATTGAAACGTGAAATTAAAGGAAATAAAGCATCAAAATTTTTAGCTGCTGAACCTTCTCGAATTAAAATTTTCATTCCAAGATTGATTTTTTCAATTGCTTCCTCTATTGTAAAACATTCATGATCTGTAGAAATTCCTGCGTCAACATATTTTTTTAAATCATCACCAATAATGCCTGGAATATGACCATCTATTACTGCATTATGTTTTTTTGCTACATTAAGTTTTGCATGCACTTCTTTATCGTTAAAAATTACTCCTGGGTAATTCATCATTTCACCAAGAACTTTAAGGTTTTCCTCTTCAAAAAGTTCATCTATTTCTTTGCTTGATAAATTAGCGCCAGAGGTTTCAAAAGGAGTAGCAGGCACACAGGATGGAGCACAATAATATGTTTTAAGTGGTGTTTGTTTTGAGTTTTCGATCATAAACTTTACACCTTTTTTTCCCAATACATTTGCAATTTCATGTGGGTCTGTAACAACAGCTACTGTTCCATTACTAACAGCAAGTTTAGAAAATCCTGAAGGTGTTAACATTGAACTTTCTATATGTACATGAGAATCTATTAGACCCGGTAATATATATATATCACTAGTAGTATCTTTTTCATTTATTTCTTTTATTATATTTTCCTTTATAATAACTTCACCTTTAAAAACTTTCCTTTTGAATAAGTCTACAATATTTCCTTCTATTCTTTTCATAATAATAATTTTTTACGAATATAATAAAATGTAAGGATATTTAGAAATGAACTTTGTTGTGTTTTATTGTGTCGGTTACTTTGCCACTTCGTGAGCCTCAGGAACTTCAAAGGCCTTTTTGTTTTTATAGTAAACTATCCGATAGATTTCGGATCGAAGTGTATTTTATAATTGTTCCACGTGGAACAATTATAATTATCTACCAAGAAAAACAAGTAAAACGCTTATGTCTGAAGGTGAAACGCCACTTATTCTAGAAGCTTGTCCGATAGTTTTTGGTTTGATTTTTATTAGTTTTTGTCGTGCTTCAGTAGAAAGGCTCTTTAAATTTGCATAATTAATTTTATTTTCAATAGTTATGTTTTCCAGTCTTTTTAATTTGTCTGCGATTATTCTTTCTCGTTCAATATAACCAGAATATTTTAGTAGAATCTCAGCAGCGTCAATTATTTCTTGAGATTTTGTTCCATATGTTTCGAGTTTACTTTGTAGACGTGGAAACAGTTGAATAAGATCATTTACTTTTATTTGAGGTCTTGCAATAATTGATTCCAATTTAACACTTTGTTTAAGTTTAGATGTACCAAGCTTTTCGAGTGTATCATTTACTATCTCAGGTTTAGCACTTTGCTTTTTAAAGTATTGAATAAGTTCATCTCTTTTATTAATCTTATCTTTTAGTCTGTCAAAACGGTCTTTTGTTGCTAGACCTATGTTATATGATAATTCTGTTAGTCTTACATCTGCATTGTCCTGTCTGAGTAAAATTCTAAATTCTGCTCGGGATGTAAACATTCTATATGGTTCATCAACACCTTTAGTAACTAAATCATCAATTAAAACTCCAATGTATGCTTGATCACGATTTAATGTAAATTCTGGTTTATTGTTAATGCGAAGGTGAGCATTAATTCCTGCAATAATTCCTTGTGCTCCTGCTTCTTCGTAACCTGTTGTTCCGTTTATTTGTCCGGCAAAGTATAAATTGTTTATTAATTTAGTTTCAAGAGTGTTGTATAATTGTGTTGGATGGAAAAAGTCATATTCTATTGCATATCCAGGTCGGAATATTTTTGAATTTTGAAATCCGTCAATTTTGCGAAGAGATTCTAATTGTACTTCCCATGGTAATGAAGATGAAAAACCATTTAAATAAAATTCAATTGTGTCTTCTCCTTCAGGTTCAAGGAATAATTGATGCTTATCTTTATTTGGGAATGTAACTAATTTTGTTTCAATACTAGGGCAATATCTAGGACCAATACTTTGAATTGTACCATCAAAAAGAGGAGATTCGTCAAGACCTGTTTTTAAACTGGCATGAACAGATTGATCTGTAAAAGCAATGTAACAACTGCGTTGTTTTAAAAAGGTTTGATTATAATTATGTAGATAAGAAAATGGCATTTTGTGATCATCACCTTTTTGAGTTTGAAGTTTATCAAAATTGACAGTTCGTCCATCCACTCTTACTGGTGTACCAGTTTTCATTCTGTCATATGTAAAACCATAACTTGATAATTTTTCAGTTAATCCATACACAGCTGGTTCAGATATTCTACCTCCCTTAATTTTAGTCTGACCAATATGCATTAGACCATTTAAAAAAGTTCCAGCTGTTAAAATAACTGTTTTTGAATAAAATTTTACTCCTAAATCTGTGATTACACCAATAATTGTTTTATTTTCTATCAATAAATCAACTACAGAATCTTGCCAGAAATCTAAATTGTGTAAGGATTCTAAGGTATTTCTCCATTCTGCACTAAATATCATTCTGTCACATTGAGCACGAGGACTCCACATTGCAGGTCCTTTAGACATATTAAGCATTCTATACTGAATCATTGATTTATCAGTAATGATGCCGGCATAACCTCCTAAGGCATCGATTTCTTTAATAATTTGCCCTTTTGCAACACCTCCCATTGCTGGATTACATGACATTTGAGCTATTTTATTCATGTCAATAGTAATTAGAAGTGTTTTACTTCCAAGATTTGCAGCAGCAGCAGCAGCTTCGCAGCCAGCATGACCAGCTCCAACAACTATTACATCATATTTATCTAGCATAGTGAAATATTTTGTGCAAAAATAGTTAAATTTTTATTCCTATTACTAAGATATCATCCGTTTGTTCAACATCTTGTTTCCACTTGTTTAACTCTTTATCAAGAATAGATGTAAAATTGTTGAAATTATTGATATTAAAGGATGATAGTAGATCTCTAAATCTTTTATATTTATATTTTCCTTTGTTTTGTGATCCAAATTGATCAGCAAAACCATCACTGGAAATAAAAACAAATTCATCTTTTTGTAGCATAATTTCGGCAGTAATAAAATCAGCATTTAATTCATGACCAATGATATTAGAATTTGTTTTTATTTCCTGAATTCCTTTACTATTGTTTGATGATATCCATATTTTATGTTTTGATCCAGTGTATTCCAACTTGTTATTAGATAATTTTAGAATAGTTATAGCTAATGATTCTCCACTTAAACTATTACTTTTATTTAAATATTTATAGAAGTTGTTATTTAAATATTTAATGATGTTATCTACACCAGTATGCTCACTTAATGCATTATTTATAATATGTGTACTTATAGTAGACAGAAATCCGCCAGAAACGCCATGACCTGTAGCGTCACCCAAAATAATATATTGACAATCCTCTTTTTGTGTAAACAAATAGAAATCACCTCCTACTATGCTTTTGGGTTTATCAAATATCTTAAGACTATTTGGAATGTTATCTATATTGACATTTGATTGTTGTATTTTTCTAGCATATAATAAATTGTCATTTATCTCTTTATCTTTTAGTTTAAGTAAATCATATTGAAAATGTAGTTTTTTATTAAGCCTTCTTTTTTGAATTAATAGTATAAACAGCACCAACAAAAAAATAGATATAGTTGAAAGAGTCAGTATTAGTATAGTATTCAATTTTTTCTGGTGGTCTAATTTAATTTGTTTAGCAATAACATCAGCTTTATGCTTTTCTACTTCATAGATTGTTTTTAGCTCTTGTATGTCCTTATCAAGCTTTGCTGTATATATCGTATCTTTTAATTTGTGATATTCTTTTAAGTAAAATATGGCTTTTTGATACTCTTTCTTTTCACTGAATAATTCATATGCTGTGTAATATAGATTTTTACGAGATTCTTTAAAATCATTTAGTTTATGTAAGCTATCAGCCTTAACGATATATTCCTCTGCGATATCAAAATTGTCGTTTATTATATGTATTTGTGCAATATTTGTTAAGCACATGCCCATACCCTGAAAATTATTTATTTGATCAAATACATGATAAGCATTTAAATATGATCCTTCTGCTTTTGGGTAGTTTTTATTCATATAGTGGATATACCCGATATTATTGTAAAGTCCGGCCAAGCTGGTTTTTAGAGTATCTTTTCCTTCTATCTCATTAATTGCTTTCTCAAAATATTTTAGACTATTATAATAATCTTCAAGCAGGGCATAAGTATTTCCAATGCTTATGTAAGTTTGTATAATACCTGCTAAATCACCACATTGAAGAGCATTATCTAAAGCTTTACTATTATATTCAATAGATAATTCTATTTGATCGGTGTATCGATAAATAATTCCAATATTTGTATAGATAAGCTGTAGATGATACGTATTATTTAGTTGAAGTGCTAATTTTTCTGCTTGTAAAAAGGCATCTAAGGCTAAGTCAAAATCACTTTTATAGATATAACAAGAACCTAACATGATGTATGCATAGGATTCTTCTTCCAACTGGTTGTTTTGTTTTGAGATTTCTATTGCTTTATTAGCAAAGTGTATTCCTTCGGAACCGGTTGAGTCCATGTAATAGAAAGCTAACTCACTGTATAGGTTTGCTTTTTCATTTTCGCTAGCTTTTAAGAGGGCATCCTGTATGCTATCTACTTGATTAACAGACAATATACAAATTAACAGGGATGATATTAATAATATGATTTTTTTCAAAATCATAAGTGTTTTATATTTTTAGTTTTCTATACTTAATTCTTTTAGGACCTACATCACCAAGTCGTTTTTTCTTATTCTCTTCATATTCTGTATAACCGCCTTCAAAAAATACAACATTCGAATCTCCTTCGAAAGCAATTATATGCGTTGCGACTCTGTCAAGGAACCATCTGTCATGAGTTATTATAACTGCACATCCGGCAAAATTTTCTAAACCTTCTTCTAGTGCACGTAGAGTGTTTACATCAATATCGTTTGTTGGCTCATCAAGTAAAAGTACGTTTGATTCAGATTTAAGAGTCATTGCAAGATGTAGTCTGTTCCTTTCACCACCGGATAGAACGCCACATTTTTTTTCTTGGTCGGCTCCACTAAAGTTGAATCTTCCAGTGTAAGCCCTGGCATTCATGATTTTGCTACCAATTTGTAAAAATTCATTTCCTCCTGAGATTACTTCATAAACAGATTTTTCAGGATCAATTTCTTCATGTGCTTGATCAACATAACCAATTTTAACAGATTCTCCAATTTCAAAGTTGCCAGAATCAGCACTTTCGTGTTCCATTATCATTCTAAAAAGTGTTGTTTTACCTGCGCCATTTGGGCCAATTATTCCGACAATTCCGGCAGGAGGTAATGAGAAGGAAAAATCTTCAAATAAAAGTTTGTCATCAAAAGCTTTAGAAACTTTTTCTGCAACTACTACTTTATCACCTAAACGAGGTCCGTTTGGGATAAAAATTTCCAGTCTTTCTTCTTTTTGTTTAGTTTCTTCATTTAGCATTTTGTCGTAAGCCGATAATCTTGCTTTTGATTTTGCATGACGAGCTTTTGGTGACATACGAACCCACTCAAGTTCTCGTTCCAGAGTTTTTCGATGTTTTGATGCTTGTTTTTCTTCATCGGCGAGACGTTTTGTTTTTTGGTCAAGCCATGAAGAGTAGTTTCCTTTCCATGGAATACCCTCTCCTCTATCAAGTTCAAGAATCCAACCTGCTACATTGTCCAGAAAATATCTATCGTGAGTTACTGAAATTACAGTTCCCTTATATTGTTGAAGGTGTTGTTCAAGCCATTGAACAGATTCTGCATCCAGATGGTTTGTTGGTTCATCAAGTAAGAGAATATCCGGTTCTGAAAGTAAAAGTCTGCAAAGAGCCACACGCCTACGTTCACCACCTGATAAATGTGCAATATTTTCATCTGCTGGAGGACAGCGTAATGCATCCATTGCTCGTTCAAGTTTTGAGTCAAGATCCCAAGCGTCATGTTGATCCAAAAGTTCGGTTAGTTCACCTTGTCTTTCAATAAGTTTATTCATTTCATCATCTGACATTGGTTCGGCAAACTTATTATTTACTTCTTCGTATTCTTTTATTAGACTTACAACTTCATGAACGCCTTCTTCCACAATCTCTTTTACAGTTTTAGAATCATCAAGTTCGGGTTCCTGTGCAAGATAGCCAACAGTGTAGTCTGGAGAAAAAACCACTTCTCCATCAAAAGCCTTGTCAATACCGGCAATAATCTTTAATAGAGTAGATTTTCCGGAACCGTTTAAACCAATAATACCGATTTTTGCTCCATAGAAAAATGATAAATAAATGTCCTTAAGAATTTGCTTTTGTGGTGGAACTTTCTTTCCGACTTTTACCATTGAAAAGATAATTTTTGGATTGTCGCTCATAGTCTATAAGTTTTACTAACAAACTTACAGAAAGTTTTTTAAGAATGCAAGAATGTCTATAAAGGTGTTTAACCCGCATTATGCCGACTTACATTCAGGATTTAGGAAATGAGTACAGATTTATTATAGGTTTATTAACCAAAAAACGAATGGCAAAGTAATAATAGATAACACAGAACTTACAAATATATTTTCAACTGCTTGTTTTGAATTTAATCCCATTTCTTGTGCAAGTACAGAAATAATAATCATACAAGGCATAGTTGTTTGTAATACAGAAACAATTATTGCTTTTTGTGGGACATTTATACCAATGATTTGCAACAATTTAAAGACGCCAAATAATATTAAACCACCAAGTAAAAGTTTATTAAAACTTAATATATAAGATCTAAAATTAGTTATTAGTGATTTTAACTTTACAGCAGCTAAAACAGATCCAACATAAATCATAGATAAATAAATTGTCGTATGTCCTATTTTGTTAAGAGGGATAAAAAGCAAATTCGGTATTTTTATATTTGTTAGTAAGAATAAAACACCTAAAACAAAAGCAATGGTTGTTGGATTAATTAAATGTTTCCAGTTTTTTGAAGATTTGTTTTTTGAACCTTTATTTAAAATATATATACCCCAAGTCCACATTAATGTATCATGACCAAGCTGAAAAAATGTAGCATAAATTAATCCTTCTCCGCCAGGAAATAAAGCATCTAATAAAGGAAAACCAAGAAAAACAACATTTCCAAACATTGTATGTACATTATGCAGGGCTTTGTTTTCAATATTTAAATGCAATATTTTTGCACTTAAATTACTTAATAAAAACAAAACTAAAACAACGAAAATAGAGGCAGAAAATATAAAAGGAAAATTTATTAATATTTTATCTGTTAATTCTGTTCCTGCAAAAGTTGTAAATATTAATAGTGGTAGCGTAATTTTTATTATTACTTTTACCAAACCATTAGTGTTGTCTTTGTTAATAGCTTTGGTTTTGTATGCTATTGCACCAACTAATGTCATTATTGATAAAATAAATATTTGTTTAAAAATGACATTCATAATAATACAAAAGTAAGTATTATTTAAATTAAAAAGTTGAAAATAATTTTATTTGGCATAAGAATTGGTTTAGTGTAGCTCAAAACGAGTAGAGTACTGAAAAAATTTAATTAAGTAAATATTTATAACTAAATTTGAAAATAATTTAAGCATAATAATAAAATCATCTAATCATGAAACAAAAACTACAATTATTTTTATTAATTCCAATTTTTCTTTTGGGATTAAATTCTATTTACGCACAAAGAATAGATTATACTAACGATAGTGGATGGGATATTGGATTTGGCTTAGGAGGTTCATATCAGCAAAGTGATATTAGAAATGTAAGCGGTGGTGGTTTTACTTTTTTAATTGGCCATTCGATATATCAAAAACAAAATGCATTTTGGTCTTTAGATTGGAGACTAAGATTTTTAGGTGGTCAAAATACAGCATTTGATGATCGTATTACAGAGGATGATATATATGAAAATATTAGATATACACATTTTAATTATGATCTGGAATTTGTTTTAACAATGAATAGATTACGTGAACAAACCGGAATTATTTTGAGTGCTACAGGAGGTGCTGGTGTCACTCACAATATGACTAGTTTTGACTTAAATGATAATGGAGTTGAATATGATTATAGTGTCATAAACAATGATGATAGCAGATCAAAAAAGTATAATGATTTAAAAGAGTTATCTGACTATGATTTTGAAACAAAAGGGATTAATGATGCATGTATTACACCAACTGTTGGTTTTTACTTAGGATATCAGTTTACGCCTCATTTTTCAATGGGAATAGAGCATAAAACAAATTATTTTCTAGAAGAAACGCATGATATTGTTGGAGCTAATATTGATGGTAAAGTAAAAACCTCTTCGCATAACGATAAAAATCATTATACAGGCTTACTTTTAAAATGGGATATTGGATTAGGTAAAACTCCTATTCCATGTTATGAACCTGTTGTGAATTTTATGGTAAAAGAATCAAATTCTCAATATGCGTCACATCAATTAGATGGTACTATTACTAATGTTGATAATTCTGCTAATATTTCCATAGAAATAAATGGAGAACCAAATCATAATTTTTCATTTAATCCAAATACTAATACAATAAATACAGCTTTCAATTTATTGCCCGGAACACATAAAATTACTGTTTCAGCATATAATAACTGTGGGCAGGATAGTCATTCGCTAGATGTATTTGTAAAAGAGCCTTGTTTCCCACCTGAAGTAGAACTTTCTGTATCTGAAATAGATGAAATAAATTACTCTCATTTGATAAATGCAAATTTTACTAATGTAAGCAATAAAGAAGATGTTTATTTAACTATTGATGGTATCGTTGATAATTCATTTGAATATGTTCCAGGAGAATTTAGTGTAAGTGAAAAATATAAATTTGAACCTGGATCACATATTATTTTAATAAGCGTAAAGAATGATTGTGGTAGTGATTCTAAAAGTGTAGAAATTGAAATAGATGCACCTTGCGAGTTGCCTATAATAGAGTTTTCTGTTCTAGAAACTGAAATAAATAATCTTACAAGTAAAATAGAGAATGTTCCATATCAATTAAATGGTACAATTAAAAATATAAATACAAAAAATGATATTAGTATTTTAGTAGATGGAAAACCAAATGCTAATTTTAATTTTACTGTAAACACTGGAAATATTAATGCTAAATTTGATTTAGATTCAGGTTCTCATACAATAACAATAAAAGCACAAAATGAATGTGGGAGTGATGTAGAATCACAAAAAATAATTGTTGAAAAGCCATGTGAAATTCCAGAAATAAAGGTTATGGTGATGGAAGTAAATAATGAGAATTATTCCCACCAGATGAAAGGTAATATATATAATGTTGTAAATAAGAATAATATTACAATTACTGTAGATGGAGTGGTATTTAATAATTTTGGATACATTACAAATAAAAATGAAATAAATGCTAAATTTAATTTTAAATCTGGGGATCATATTATAATAATAAATGCCAAAAATGAGTGTGGCATTGACGAAGAAACTAAAACAATTGTTGTTGGTGTCCCATGTGAAGTACCAGTGGTAGAATTTAAAGTTACAGAAATATCACATTCATCATTTACCCATGAACTAAAAGGAAGTGTATTAAACGTAAATAATAAGTCAGAAATAACCTTACTAGTAGATGGTGAACAAGATAACACATTCCAGTATGTGCCATCAACACAAACCATAAGTTGTAAATTAAAGCTTGAATCAGGGAAACATGAAGTAACAGTAATAGGTAA
>CAYUWD010000030.1:0-30672 GCA_964448235.1 uncultured Bacteroidales bacterium
GAAAAATAGTCATGAAAAAACTAATTGCATTATTTACTTTAGCAGGATTGCTAACATTTGCAACTTCATCAATGATTTATGCTCAGGATGAAAATACTACAGATGAAACTGCAACAACAGAACAGGTAGAAAATACTGACGATGCAGCAGCACCTGTTGATGAAGCAACAATGGAAGAGGCTGAAGGAGAAGCTGCACCTGAATCTGCAGACAAACCACTACATCAACAATTAAAAATTAAGATTATAGAAGGTAATCCAATGTTTATGGGTTTTGTTATCTTAACTCTTATTCTTGGTTTAGCTTTATGTTTCGAAAGAATAATCTATTTAAATCTTGCTACAACTAATACAAAAAAATTGTTGACAAAAGTTGAAGACGCACTTAGCGAAGGTGGTGTTGAAGCAGCAAAAGAGGTATGTCGAAATACCAGAGGTCCTGTTGCAAGTATCTTTTATCAAGGATTGGATCGTTATGATGCAGGTATTGATGTAGTAGAGAAATCAGTTGTTTCTTATGGATCTGTTCAAATGGGACAATTGGAAAATGGTTTAACATGGATTGCTTTATTTATTGCATTAGCTCCAATGTTAGGTTTTATGGGTACTGTAATTGGTATGATTGGAGCCTTTGACGCTATTGAAGCTGCCGGAGATATTAATCCATCACTTGTTGCTGGTGGTATTAAAGTGGCTCTTATTACTACAGTTAGTGGACTTATTGTTGCTATGATATTGCAGGTGTTCTACAACTATATTATTGGAAAGATTGACTCTTTAGTAAATTCTATGGAAGATGCTTCAATCTCTTTGATTGATATTTTAGTGGATTACCAAGCAAAAAAATAAAAAAATAAAAAAAATTATATCATGTTAGATAAAATTGTAAAAATATTAGGTTGGATTGTTATTGGCGCAGCTGCACTTATTGGAATCTTATTCTTTGTGCAAGATGCTAAAACACTCGAAACTGCTTTGGAAGCAATGAAAGACCTACCCTCAGATATGAAAATACTGGAAGTTGAAAAAACTGCAGACTCATGGGGAGGGTTAGTTCTTAATTTTTCTATTGCATTATTTATTGTTTGTGCTGTTTTAACAGTTGGCTTTGCAATATTTAAATTTGTTGCTGATGCTATTGACAGTCCAAAAAGTGCTATTAAACCTATTATTGTTTTGGTAGTAATAGCAATATTAATTATTGTTTCATATTCAATGGCTTCAGATGTAATTCCGGTATTTTTGGGGTCTGACAACTTTGAAATTACAGCATCAACGTCAAAGTGGGTTGAAGCCTCACTTTATGGGATGTATATTCTATTTGGAATTACAGTTGTCGCTTTGGTATATACAGAGCTGTCAAGAATATGGAGATAATAATTATATAGCATAACATTTTAAAATTTAAATTATGGCAAAACGTGAAATAGGAGAAATTAATGCAGGATCAATGGCTGATATAGCTTTCTTATTGCTTATTTTCTTCCTTGTAACCACTACAATGGATGTGGATACCGGTATTGCTAGGCAGTTGCCACCAATTCCAGAAGATAAAGCCGATACTGATGCGGAAGTTAAAGAACGTAATATATTTGTCGTTCTTATTAATGCTCAAGATCGATTACTGGTTAATGGCAGGCCTATGGAAATTGAAGATCTTTTTGAAAAGTCTAAAGAATTCATGAAGTCTGATCCAAATGATGCTAGTCTTCCTGTTATGAACTTGACTGATATTGAGGGTATTAATAAACAAGTGTATGTCTCTGAAGGTATTATTTCTCTGCGAAATGATCGAGGAACGACCTATGGACGCTATATTGAAGTGCAAGATATTTTAGTCTCTGCATTAAGCGAATTACGTAATGAAGCAGCATTTGAGTATTTTGGAAAAAGGAAGTATGATGATTTGAATGAAGAGCAGCAAAAAGCAATACGTGAAATTTATCCGCAGAGAATCTCTGAAGCTGAACCTAAAAATATTGGAGGAAATTAGAAATGGCAAAATTTGGTAAGAAAAAGAAAAAAGCTTCTGTTGGAATTTCAACAGCATCATTACCTGATATCGTGTTTATGATTCTGTTCTTTTTTATGGTTACTACAGTAATGAGAGAAGTAGAATTGAAAATCGAATTAACAAACGCTGATTTACCTCAAGCTACAGAAATTAAAAAACTGGAGAAAAAATCGCTAGTTAGTTATATTTATGTGGGTAAGCCAAGAGCAAACTTTCAGAGAATGTATGGTACTGAGCCTAGAATTCAATTGAATTCTGCATTTGCTGATTTGTCAGATATATATGAATATATTTTGGCCGAACGTGCAGAACGCGATGAAGCTGAGGTTCCTTTCATGACAACCTCTCTTAAAGTTCATCAGGATACTAAAATGGGTATTGTAACTGATATTAAGCAGGAATTACGAAAAGCAAGTGCACTTAAAATCAATTATTCTGCTAGAAAAGAAAACTAATTGTTGAAAATTATATATTAAAAAGTGTGTAACAAAAGTTATGCACTTTTTTTTGTGAACTTTTATTCTAAAGAGTATAAATATTTTTATTATTTTTACAATTTACAGCCAACCAATTAGGAGGTGTTACGTTATTTGATTAAAGAAGAAAATTATTATGAAAAAAATTGTTCTAATATTTAGTTTTATATTTTTAATTACTGCATATATAAGTGCACAGTCAATATATGTTGATTCTCGTTTAGATGCAGTGTATTCTGAGGAATATTTGAATGACCTAGTGGAAAATAATCCTCAACATTTGAAATATTTAAATTGGTATCTTGATAATTCATATAATATTATTTATGTTGGATTAGAGAAAAGTCAGCAGATGCCATATTTAAAGCATTTAGATCCTGTAAATAAAATTATTGGAGATAATGTGGAAAATATTGATCAGGAAAACTTTAATGTTTTTATGTATCAATTTGAGCGAAAGTACGATAAGAAATCATATTACAGAATTGGAAATACAGGAAATGCAATAGTTTTTGATTCGGATTTAAAAATAGCTAAGAACTTTAATACTTATTCAGATGAAAATTAATATATATAAAATACTAATAACAGGAATATTATTGATAGGCGTTTCAAATGTCTATTCTCAATATTTAATCTCTGATGGAGGTACGATTACTACATGTAGTGGTACAATATATGATTCAGGAGGAGCTGGTGGCGATTATAGTAATTATGAAGATTATACTATTACTATTTGTGGAGATATGCCAGGTGCAACTATGACATTAGAATTTACTCAATTCGATTTTGAATCTCCAACCTGGGATCATTTAACTATCTATGATGGTCCTGATACAGGTTCTCCTACGATTATTATTGAGGCAGGTAACTCAACATTAGATGGTCAAATTGTGGAAGGAGCCTCAGATTGTCTTACTTTAGTTATGCATACTGATGGATCAGGTACATATGGTGGTTTTGCAGCAGATATTAGCTGTGGGTTTCCTTGTCAGGATTACACAATTGATATTATTAGTACAAATCCCCCACAATCAGACCCTGCAGACTCTCTTTGGGTTAATGTTTGTCAGGGAACTGACGTAACTTTTACTGCTCAAGGAACATACCCAAATAATAATACAGATTATACTCAATCAGATGCAACAACTAATTGGCATTGGATGATTATTGATGAAACAGGTCAAACGGATATAGAAGGTGTTGGATTAAATGAATTAACATATACTTTTGATAACCCGGGAGGATATCATATTAATTTAATGACTGAAGATGTAAATGGATGTAGTATGATTATTACAGATCCTTGGCGTGTTCGAACATCTTTGACTCCAACCTTTGTTGGAACTACTGGGACAGGAGGGTGTTCTGGTGCTTCAATGAATCTTACAGGTGTCTGGAAGGTAGAGCCTTGGATATTAGAAATTCCGGAAGTTGCATTTATGGAAGTATGTTTCGAGGATGTTGTGGGAGTTGATCAAGAACACTGTTTTACACACAGTGCATTTGCTCCTGGACAATTCATTACTGCAGCTAGTGATTTGGAATCTATATGTATGAATATGGAACACTCATATATGGGAGATTTGGATATTTGGATTGAATGTCCAAATGGTCAAACTTCGATGCTTTTTGAACAAGCATGTAGTAGTACATATTTTGGAGAACCTGATCAGGCTGATGATTGTAATCCAGGTATTGGATATCAATATTGTTGGACTATGTCTGCTCCTTCTCAAATGGCAGATAATTGTGATTATAGTAATTCATTGCCTGCAGGAGATTATCAACCAGTTGAAGACTTTAGTTCGTTAATCGGTTGTCCTTTAAATGGTGAGTGGTGTATTCACTTTCTTGATAATTTGGGCTTAGATGATGGGAATGTGTTTTCCGTAGAGTTGCACTTTGCTGATTATTTAATACCAAGTGGAGATAACTTGTGGACTTTTACTACCGAAATTGATCCTGCTGATGTATATTGGTCTGGTGAAAATGTTGTAACAGATGTTGATGGCAATGCTACAGTTACTCCAACAACACCGGGCGATTTAGATTATACTTTTACCGTTGTTGATGATTTTGGTTGTGAATATGATACTGTAATTCAAATACATGTTTTGGATCCAGGTGATCCGACATGTTGTACAATGCCAGTTGCAGATGCTGGTCCAGATGATCATGTTTGTACTGATACTTATACTTTTTCGGCATCTTTACTTTAAGGACATACTGGAACATGAAAATTATTAAATGGCACTAGTACTGTTGTTTGGAAAAATCAAGATTCACCTAATGCAATTGTTACTGTTGATACTTGGGGACAATATGAATTTGAATGGACTGAGCAAAATCTTACACCTTCTTGTTCTGATGCCGATCAAATAATAGTTGAGTTTTATCCAATTCCAACTACAACATTTACTTATGATCCTATTTTGTGTAATGCTGACAATACTACAATAACTTATATTGGTAATGTTGATGCAACTGCAAATTACACCTGGGACTTTAATGGTGCTACTATTGTTAGTGGCTCAGGACAGGGACCTTACGAGATTTATTGGACAGATGGTGGTCTTCAAACAATTAATTTGCAAGTAAGCGCTAATGGTTGCGACTCTCCGGATACAACAGTGAATATTACGAATCCAGAACCATTTGAACATGTTTTAGTCTTGGAAGATGACCCGTGTTTTGAGAGTTGTAATGGTAGGGCTGAATTAACTGTTACTGGTGGAACATTACCATATGCTTATTCATGGGCTTCTCCAACAAATATTTTAAATAATCTATGTGCAGGTGATTATGGCGTGACGGTTACAGACGCTAATGGATGTACAACTGGAGAGACATATACAATTAATGAACCACCTGAATTAGTTATAAATAGTACCAGTACTACAGATTTAACATGTTATCAATCTAATGATGGAACAATAAATATTGATGCAAGTGGTGGTACTGGTAACTTAACGTTTTTATGGTCTGATATTGGAGTTTCTACAGAAGATAGAGTTAATCTTGTAGCTGGTGACTATTGTGTTACAATTAGTGATGATAATTCTTGCTCAGTAATGGAATGCTTTGAGATCAATCAACCTGATGAATTACTGGTAACGATTTCTTCAAATACTGCAATTTGTGAGGGAACTCCGAGTGCTATTCAAGCAACTCCTATGGGTGGAACACCTGTGTATACATGTTATTGGGATCAAGGTGAAGGATTTTCTGTAGCAGGTCCAACACTCAATGTTACATTGGATACTACAACTAATTTTGATGTGTATGTAGAAGACTCTCATGGGTGTATTAGTAATACAGCTACTACAACTGTTACTGTTAGTCCCGAAATGGTTATTGATTCAATGGTAATAGTAAATAATAGATGTTATAATTCATGTGATGGTAGTGCAGAGATTGTAATGCATGGAGGAATGGCTCCGTTTCAATATAGTTGGGGTTCAGATAATCATATCTATAATGGACTTTGTGCTGATATTTATACTGTAACTGTAACAGATATTATTGGTTGTCAGGTAAGTGAAATGTTTATTATTACCGAGCCTGATGAATTGACATATACAAGAGATTTAGAACCTGCTAGTTGTTATGGTTATGATGATGGACAAGCTACAATATTTGTCCAAGGAGGTGTGCCTCCATATTCTTATTTATGGCCTGATGGACATGATACAGAGACTATGACTAATAATGCCGGCACATACACGGTAACAGTATTAGATGATCATGAATGTCGTATAAATGCAGAGTTCTATATAGACGAACCAGATGATATTTATGTGCAACCAATTGGCAATAGAACAATATGTCAGGGGCAAACGGCAATGTTGTCAACACAAGCAACAGGTGGAACTCCTTATTATGATTTCCATTGGTCAGGTTCGGACGGAAGTGAATATCATTCACATCAATATGATGTTAGTCCGCTTGAGACAACAACTTATACTTTGGTGGTAACAGATTCACACAATTGTTCAAGTACACCTGTTAACTCTATAGTAAATGTGCATCCTGACCTTGAAATTTTGTCTGTTTTAACAAGTAATGATACTGTTTGTCCGGGAGATCCAGCAATAATTCACGTTGATGTTGATGGAGGTAATGGAGGACCCTATTTAATGACATTGCAAAATGGTAGAGTGGTTCCTTCTCCTTTTACTGTGCATCCTGATACTACAACTATGTATTATATAACTCTTGAAGATATGTGTGGAACTCCTTCTGTCGTAGATTCAATAAAGATAAATGTACGCAGTATACCAGGTAATATTTTTACTGTTGAAGATGTCGATGGCTGTCCACCATTTGCAGCATATTTTGAAGAATCAACACCAGATTTTGGACAATCATATTTATGGCGTTTTGGAGATGATGGATATTCTACTGATAAAAATCCAATACACATATATGAAGAACCAGGAATATATACAGTTTCATTAGAAGTAATGGATGACTTTGGATGTGTAACTAAGAGAGAAATTGAAAATATGATTACTGTTTATGATGCTCCAACATCCTTATTTGAAGCAACACCAGAAATAGTGTCAATGTTGGATCCTGAAGTTGAATTTATAAACCATTCTATAAATGCAAATAGTTATTATTGGTTCTTTGGCGATGGGGATAGTTCGTTATTTGTCTCACCTAGACATAAATATCCGACAATAGGAGAATATGAAGTTATGTTGATTGCAGAGACAGATAACTTTTGTAAAGACACAACAACAAGAACAGTTATTGTTAGAAATGAATTTGCATTTTATATGCCGAGCTCTTTTACTCCAAATGGTGATGGAATGAATGATTGTTTTAGACCTTGTGGAAATGGTATTGATAAAAATACATTTTATATGGTTGTTTATGATAGATGGGGTAATTTAGTTTATGAAACCGAAAAATATAATCCTGATGTGTCTTGTGATGCTTGTTCTGATGGTTCTTGGGATGGAACAGATAATGGTTCTAGAACTAAAGGAGATGAAATATTACCAAATGGAATATATCATTGGTTCTGTGAATTTCAAGATTGGAATGGGACTATATACAAAGAACAAGGCGTTGTGACTCTGATAAGGTAAAAAAAACTCACTTAAATGGGTTCAAACAAAATATGATTTAAGTAAAAAAAGCATCAATATTGATGCTTTTTTTGCTTAAAATTAAAATGGAATAAGTTGTTGATTTATAATATAATCTTAATATAAAGTGCTTATTTCTTCTTTTATAAAATTAATTGCTTCTTGGGATGGAGGAGTTTGAATCTCAATAAGCTTCTCGAAAACAGCAGAACTTAATTTTATTGCATTGTCATTTGGGTCAAGATCCTCCATACATGAATTTATTAGTTTAATAGTCTTTTCTTTTGCATTACGAATCATCTCCCATGCTTCGACAGAAAGATATAATTGTTGCGAAAGATTGTGCTCGAATTCACTTCTAATAAGAATAAGAATTTCTTTATGTAGCTGTTTTGTAGTCATGTTTGGCGTTTGTAAACGCATTATAACACTATTAGGTGATATCCTTTCTAAAAATAGTACAATTCTTTCGTAAGCTTGTAAGCGAATTGGTGTAATGACTTTTTGATTTTGAAGTACGATTTGAACCTTTCTGGCTTCATTTTCTTTTTGTAAGGCTGTTTTAATTGTGAAATAGGCAGTTAAAAAAACAATTAACGCAGGAATAGTGATTTTGATTATTTCTAATACCATAGTAAAAATATTTTATAATTATGTTTTACAATATTAAATAATTAAACTTAAGATGATATCTTAGCAGATATTATTTTATAAACATTTTATTATGGAAAAAGTATCAGATAGATTACAGAGAATGTCTGTTTCGGCAACACTTGCAATGACTCAAAAAAGTAGAGAGCTTCAGTCAAGAGGTTTTGATGTTATTAACCTTAGTATCGGAGAACCTGATTTTAATACCCCAGAACCTGTAAAAGAAGCTGCGAAAAAAGCAATAGAAGATAATTTTACTCATTATCCTCCAGTTCCTGGATTTGAATCTTTGCGAAAGGCTGTAGTAAATAAGTTCAAAAGGGATAATAATTTGGAATTTAACGAAAATCAAATAGTTGTCTCTGCTGGAGCAAAACACTCTATAATAAATGTTTTTATGTCCATTTTAAACTCAGGTGACGAAGTAATAATTCCTGCTCCATACTGGGTAAGTTATGTTGATATGGTGGGTTTGGCAGATGGAATCCCTGTTGTTGTTAAATGTGGTATAGAATCTGATTTTAAAATGACACCTGAGCAATTAGAAAAAGCAATAACAACAAAAACTCGTGCAATAATTTATAGTTCTCCTTCAAATCCAACTGGTTCTTTGTATACAAAACAAGAGCTGGAAGCACTTGCAAATATTATTGAAAAATATCCAAATATTATTGTGCTGTCTGACGAAATATACGAACATATTAATTTTGTTGGTAAGCATGAGAGTATTGCACAGTTTGAAAATATAAAAGATAGAGTTGTTGTTATTAATGGTGTATCAAAAGGTTATGCTATGACAGGATGGAGAATAGGTTTTATTGGTGCTCCTTTGTGGATTGCAAAAGCAGTTACAAAATTACAGGGACAGTTTACTTCAGGAGCGTGTTCGATAGCGCAAAAAGCTGCAGAAGCTGCCCTAAATACTGATTTAGAATATTGTGTGAAAATGAAAAATATTTTTCTTAATAGGAGAGACCTTGTTCTAGATTTGTTAAAAAATGTAAAAGGGTTAAATGTAAATGTTCCATTAGGTGCATTTTATGTTTTTCCTGAGGTGACAAATTTTATAGGTAAATCTTATGAAAATTATAAAATAAATTCTTCAACCGATTTGGCACTTTATATTTTGGAAACAGAAAAAGTTGCTACTGTTGGTGGAGATGCTTTTGGCGCTCCTGAATGCCTAAGATTTTCGTATGCAACAAGCGAAGATAAAATTCATGAAGCAATTGTTAGAATAAAAAGAGCTTTGGAAAAATTAAAATAGACAGTTATTTTATAAACGTATGCGGTTAATAAAGTACTTTATTAACCGCATTTTTATGATATTTATATGCTAAATTTTATTAAATTTGCTTTATACTAATTGCAAAAGTTATTTACATGAAAAATCTTATTTTTGTTATTGCATTTTTAGCGATTTACTTAATTGCAAACGCCCAATCAACTTATTTTTATTATGAACAAGCATTAGTAAATGATAATGTTAGAAGTTTAGAAGAGGATCAAAATGGAAATGTATGGATTGGAACTATTTCTGGGATTACTAAATTTGATGGAGCAGATTTTACTACTTACACTACTGCAGATGGTCTTGGAGGAGACATAATTTATGATATTTTGGAACATTCGTCTGGAGATATTTATGTTGCAACAAATGGCGGATTGTCTGTGTTTGATGGTGTTTCTTGGAACAATATTGCAATGGGAGATGGTTTGCCTTCAAATACAATTTGGTGTGTTGAAGAAGATAATATGAATCAAGTCTGGGTTGGGACTTCAGATATGGGAGTTGCATACTTTGATGGTATTAATTGGAATCCATTTGGAATTGATGATGGATTAGTCGCAAATGGGGTTAAAGTTATTTTCGCTGATCGTAATAATAATGTATGGTTTGGTACAGGGAATGGAATTTCTGTTTATGATGGAGGCGGGTTTGAAAATTTTGATAATTCAACAGGTTTGCCAGGTTTATTGGTAAATGATATTATACAACTATATAACGGAAATGTTGCTGTAGCAACTAATGGTGGGGTTGGAGTTTATAATTATCATTCATGGGAATCAATTACAACAGTTGAAGGTCTCCCAACTGCTAATATTCTTACAATTCGAGAAGACTATAATCAAAACTTATGGATGGGAGCTTCAGTAGGTTTAATTAAATACGATTGGTCAGATTTTTCTGTTATTGATTATGATGATGGCCTAGTAAATACAATTGTAAATAAAATTATTATAACTAATGCTGGAGATAACAAGATTTGGGCGAGTTCTCCATTCAATGGAATTACAGTTTATGATTCAGATGATGACTTTATCATATATAGAACAAATAAAAATCTTGTTAGTGACGAAATAAATACAATATATACAGATAATCAGGACGTTACATGGGTGGGGACAAATGCAGGTTTGAATAGAGTTGATGATATTCATTGGAGAACATATAGAACTGATGAAGGTTTGACAAATGATACAATTACTTCTATACATCAAGATTTGAACGGAGATATCTGGGTAGGTACAATCAAAGGATTAAATGTTTTAGATGGTGCTTCTTTTAATCAGATTACTACTTCTGATGGACTAACTAATGAGTATGTAAATAGTATTACATCTGATGATGTTGGTAATTTATATGTAGCAACTCAAGAAAAAGTTACAGTAATTTCTGGTGGAGTTGTGATTGATACTTTAGATATGGTAGATGGTTTATATACTGATGAGGTAAAACAAATCCATTTTGAAGGTGGCAGACTTTGGTTTGTTCAGGATACTGCGATTCAATATTTTGACGGACTATTTAATGATGTAACTTATACCAGTTGTGCTGTTCAGCCTTCATTATCTGGTGCGAAATGTCTGAATAGTTCTAGTGGACAGTATTTTGGGACAGATCAAACATTGAGATATTTTGAAGATGGAACAACAGTTGCTTCTTGTGATGCACATCCTTATGCCGGGACAGCTAATATGACATCTATTGTTGAGATTGATTCCGAATTATATTGTGCTTTTGATAATGGAAATATTCAAACTTATAATGGGGTGTGGTCTCCTTATACAACCTCTTTTTCAGTCTCTTTTATTGAACAGGCTTTTAATCAAAACTATCTTTGGATTGGATTTGTAAATAAAGGTCTTGAAAAGATTTGTGTTAATCATACTTCGGATATTACATATAGTGTAGATAGTCCAACATGTCATGAAACTGCAGATGGAATAGTTTCAGTTTCTGCTCCGGTAGGGACAGAATATTCTATTGATTATGGCGAGACATGGCAGGGGACAGGAAGTTTTAATAATGAAAATGGGGGATATAAACATATATTAGTTAGAAATGCTTCTTTGGAAATTATAGCAGATTCTGTTATTTATTTACCATATTATGATGTTATTGATGATGCAAATATTACAATTTCACAAATGTTATGTAACGGAGATAATAATGGATCAATTGAACTAGTTTATTCTAATCCCGGATCTCATATATGGGAAAATGCAAATACTACTCTTTATCTTAGAGAAAATTTAGTTGCCGGGGTATATTCTGTTACAATTAGTGATACAGGAACATGTACAAGAATTCTTGAAAATGAAATGATTGAGCCAGATTTATTAGAGTATATATTGGATTATGATGATGTTACATGCTATGGTTTTACAAATGGTAATATTAACTTAAGTGTTACCGGTGGTACAATTCCATATAGCTATACTTGGAGTAATGGAATAGAAGAGGCAGAAAATCCTGAATTAGCTGCGGATGATTATTATTTTACAATTACTGATGCAAGCATGTGTGAAACCAATGGGATGCAAACAATTGCTCAACCCGAACTTCTAGAGGTTTCAGGAATCCCTCAACATATAGATTGTTATGGAGATATTACGGGTGGTATTGATATTGATATTGTAGGTGGAACAATACCTTATACTGTGGTTTGGAGTGATCCAACATATGTTGATCTTAATGACGATATTATTGATGCTCCTGCGGGAGATTATAGTGTTACTGTGACGGATTTTAATACTTGTTCTGTAACAGCTGATTTTACTATAGAGCAACCTGCTGCAATTGAATTTACTTTGGAGGATATTACGCATGTCTTATGTTATGGTGATTCTACTGGAGTTATCGATATTGAAGTCCAAGGAGGAACAGGAACTTTAAGCTTTGAATGGACACATGAAGGAGAAGCTGGTATTTATGCAATAACAGAAGATTTACAAGATCTACCTGCTGGGATTTATCATCTAACAGTATCTGACCAAAATTTCTGTGAGTTAACTCAGGATTATGAAATTACTCAATCTGAGGAATTGGACGTAAGTTTAGAAGTAACTCCAATTACTTGTGGTGGATATGAAGATGGTGAAATTCTTGCAACAGCAACAGGCGGAAGTGGAACATATAGTGCATATTATTGGTATGACAGTGAGGAAAATGTCATTGGAACAAATCAACATATAACAGATTTAGGTGCAGGTTATTATGAAGTTATTGTTAGAGATAGTTATTATTGTTATGATACTGCTTTTACTACTTTAACAGAAGCTACTCCACATGAATATAGTATTACTCCTACACCAATGTCATGTAATGGGCTCGAAGATGGTCAGATTGAAGTTCTTGTTGATGGAGGTGTAGGTGTGGGATTTACATTTACTTGGCAGGATGCTGTTGCAGGAAATGTTAATATAGCTGAAAATTTGGGGTCTGGAGAATATTTTGTGACTGTTACAGATCCTACAAGTTGTCTTGAAATATTATCAACAGAAATAGGTGAGCCTTATATGGAAGATGTTGGCGCATTTAATGATGTTGAGTATTTGTGTTATGGTAATACATTAATTCTTAATCCTGGATCTTATACTGATTATGATTGGAGTACAGGTGAAAACACTCCAACAATTACTGTCGAAAACGAAGATGTGTATTTTGTTGAAGTTGTTGATGGAGGAGGATGTCACTTAGGAGATACAGTTCAGGTTATTATTACTTCTGTTTATCAAAATGAGTCGATAAATTTAGCTAGTGTAAATGATGAGAATAATATTGAACTTTATTGGGAAAAAACTCCTAATGAAGGAACTGCATCATATAATATATATAAGGATTCAGGTGATGGATTCGATTTTTTAATAAATAAACCATATAATGAGATATCTATTTTTGAAGATTCTGATGTAGATCCAGAAAATCAATACTATAGTTATAAAATATCTGCTGTTGATTCTTGTGGTGCTGAAAGTAATATTTCTGATCTTCATCGAACATGCTTACTGGATGTAGTACCTGATAATAATGGCGCTTGTTGGTTGAATTGGAGCGAATATCAAGGTTTCTTTGTAGTTTATTACTTTATTATGAGAGGTACGTCTCCCGATAATCTCGAGGTGGTAGATTCTACATTATTCGACCATTTTAACTGGACAGAGATGAATCCAAATCCTGATGGGTCATATTATCGTATTAAGGTTAGAAGAATTGACGGATGTTATCCGGGAGATGATAATTATTATGACGAAGCTTTCTCTAATATTGTCTTTTGTGATAATTATGTCGGTTTTGTTAATACAGCAGTTAATAGCACAAGTGTTTATCCTAATCCATTCAATAATGAACTAAATGTACATTTATCTCTAAATATTCCAGGGGAATTGAAATATTCTTTTGTTAATATGTTGGGACAACAAATTATAGAACCTGTTTTTGTAAATGTTGAAAATGGAGAGTGTGATATTGTTCTTAATCCGGATTTAGTTTCTGGTATTTATGTTCTTAGACTTGAATTTGCAAATGAGGTATATAATATTAGAGTAATTAAAAATAATCAATAAGTCTAAATGAGATATAGACTTATTCTTTCATATTGCGGATGTGATTTTCATGGTTGGCAAAAACAACCTAATGCTATTACTATACAGCAGACAATTGAGGATGCTTTTCGTATTGTTTATAAGGATGGTGTTGATATATATGGATGTGGCAGAACTGATACTGGTGTTCATGCCAGAGAATTTGTAGCTCATTTTGACTCAGACCATAGATATAATGAAGATGCGGTTTGTAAATTAAATAGTTTTTTACCTTATGCTATTGTAATAAAATCATTAGAAGTTGTTCAAGATAATTTTCATGCAAGATTTGATGCTCTTGCTAGAACGTATAAATATCAAATATTAACTTATAAAAATCCATTTCATAAAGATTTTGCATGGTATGTCCCATACAAACTGAATGTGTTATTAATGAATGAATGTGCAAAAACACTTTATGAATATACTGATTTTACAAGTTTTAGTAAGCTGCACACTGACGTTAAAACAAATAATTGCAAAGTGTTTAACGCAGTCTTTGCTGAAAAAGAAGATTTATTAATTTTTGAAATTACTGCAGATAGATTTTTGCGTAATATGGTACGAGCAATTGTTGGAACTCTTGTGGATGTTGGTAAATCGAAATTTAGTATCGATGATTGGAGAAGAATAATTGAAGCAAAAAATAGAAGTGAAGCAGGTCAATCAGCTCCGGCTAAGGGCTTGTTCTTAACAAAAATAGAATATCCTTTAAAGTGATTAAGTTGAAATTTGTGTCTTAGGTAGTTTTACGTAAAAACATGTTCCTTTGTTTAATTCGGAATCAAATGTGATTTCTCCTCCTAATAGCTTTGTGTTTTCTTTTGCAATTGATAATCCTAGACCTAAGCCTCCGTATATATCAGAAATTCTTTTGTCAGCTTGTGTAAATCTTTCAAAAACAAGTTCTTGTTTGTCTTTGGAAATGCCAATACCTGTATCTTTAACAAAAAGAGTAATAGTGTCTGTATTATCAATATATCCAATTTCAATATATCCCTCTTTTGTGAATTTTATTGCATTTTCAATTAAATTTCCGAGAATCTTTGTTAGTATATCAGGATCACTATTAATTATTAAAGGTTTATCATTTTCTTTTGAATGCGTTAGTAACTCAACATTATTATTCACTTTAAGTGCAAAAATACAATGTAGTTCTTTTAAAAACTTATTAATGTTAACATTAATAATGGTTGCTTTGTTTTGTTTTACGTTTAGTAGCGATAATTCTACAATATCATCAATAGTCTTTTGTAATTTATAACTATTGTTTACAATAATTTCAACAAATTGATGCATTTTAGCTTTACTTGTTGTATCTTTTTTTAAAAGATCAGAAAAACCAATAATACCATTCAATGGAGTTCTCACTTCGTGAGACATATTGTGAAGAAATTCTGTTTTAAGTTTATTACTTTCTTCAGCTTTTTTTAGTGCTACATTCAACTTTTTTGTAGTTTCCAAGTTGTTTTTGAGAAGTTCTTTTAATTTATCATTTGTTGAACTTAATTCTTCTTTACTTTTATTACTATAATCAATTTTGTGAATTAATGTTTTATTTATTATAGTGAAAATAGATGTAAAAAGAGTACATAGCATTGCAAATAAAGTAATAGCTACAGACCAGGATAATCCATTGTGTAGAGCCTCTTTAATGACAATTTGTTCTTCAACAACATTAATCGAATATAAAATTCCAAAAATTATCATTATAAGTACACAAATAAATATTCTCAAGTATGCATATTTGGGCTCTAAAAATAAAATTGAAAAACATACAACTGTAATAAATAACATAATTCCTGCGCCTGCATAACCTGATATGTAAAAGTTTATTGCTCCGAGTAAAGTTGTGGCATCAATAAGAATATTAGATTTAAATTTATAATTTAATCGTTTATAAAAAATATATGTAGTTAAAATTATAAATAAAGGGAAAATTTGAATTAGACCATATACCCATTGTTGCATGGCTGAATAAAAAATAATATCATATAATACAATTGGAAATCCAACAATACTAACGATAAAGTATGTTCGATATAGCAATAAATTTTTTATTTCATCAATGCTATCAGTATTATTATAATATTTGTTCTTAAGAAAAATCACTGTATTTTAATGAGAATTAGATATTGCCATGCATCTAGAGTAGTTGATTTTAGGTCTTTAATATTAATTTTATTATTGCTAAAGTAATCTTTATATTCTGAGTTTTGGTCATTATTAATATTAATTGAAACGCTTGTTTTATCGTCAGAAAGGTTTAAGACTGTTATAATTTCGTTATTATCCTTTACTCTGGTAAAAGCAAAAACAGGTGAAGTGTCATTGCAATAAATTATTTTTAAGTCACCACCATATTCACCATTCCATAAAGCGGGGTTTTCTTTTTTTAGCTTATTTAAAGATTTGTAGAAATCTTCATATACAATGTTTGACCAATCGATATTGTCTTTTTCAAAAAATTCTAATTTGTGATCTAAACCAGCTTCTTGACCACTATAAAGAAGTGGCATTCCGGGTAGAGTATAACATAAAACAGAGAAACATAAGTTTCCTTCACCGTATCGTTCAAATACAGTTCCATTCCAAGAATTTTCATCATGATTAGTTGTAAATCTCATTTTAACACTGCTGACGGGGAAGTTTTTTCTTTCCCATGAAAGAATTGTATCAAGTTCGCTAACAGGCATTTCTCCTTTTGCAATTTGATTCATACCATGTAACAACCACCACGAATACGACATATCGAAAGCAGCATCATGATGTTCTGCTTGTTCTGCTTCAGCCAACATAAAAACAGGTTTAACTTTGTCTATTTCAGCACGTGCTTTATTCCAAAATTCTGTTGGAACCATTTCTGCAACATCACATCTAAAACCGTCAATATTTGCTTGTTCAATCCAAAAAATCATGTCCTGTATCATAGCATTATGTAATGATTTATTTTCATAATTTAGATCTATTACATCTTCCCAATCTTCAACGGGAGGGATAAAGTTGCCTGCGCTATCTTGAGTGTAAAATTCTGGGTGCGTTTCGGTCCAGACATGATCCCATGAGGTGTGATTTGCAACCCAATCTAAAATTACATACATGCCGTTGTCATGTGCTGTCTGAACAAGTATTTTAAAATCTTCTAAAGTCCCAAATTCAGGATTCGTTTTTGTGTAATTTTTGATAGAATAATATGACCCCATAGTCCCTTTACGATTTTTTATTCCAATTTCTTGTATTGGCATAATCCATAATATATCTATACCTAGTTCTTTTAATCTTGGGATATCTTTAGTGAATTCAGAAAATGTTCCGGATGTAGTATGTTGTCGAATATTAACTTCATAAATAACAGCATTTTTAGCCCATTCTGGCATTGTCTTTTTGTAAGTTGTAGTACTGTCAGATACTGTGTTAGAAGTGTTTTGACAACTAATGATTGTAACGAATGAGAAAAAAAACAGGATGAGATAAAAATTATTTTTCATTTTATTATTTTTTTGTTAATATTTCAAAAGAATATGGTGGCAAGCTTATTTGGTAATTTTCTGTTAATTCTAATATGTCAAAATTATTTAGTTTTAAAAAGTCATCTGTATCTTTAATTAAATGTTTATTTATATTTATTTTATTCGTTTTATTAGATTGATTAAATATTATAAATGAATAATGATCAAAGTATTGTCTTTTAATTATCAAAGTTGATTTTGATACAGAAATAACATTTGTGGAACCATAAATAAACTCTATATTATTTCGTCTAGTATTAATTAGTTTTTGAAATGTTATTAATGTTTCGTTTTGCATGCTGTCCAAATTATTAAATTGCATTGGTCTCCGATTATCAGGATCTCCTGCTCCTGGTAATCCTATTTCATCACCATAATATATGCATGGGATTCCTGGAATAGATATAGTAAATGCAGCAAGATTTTGCAATTTTTTGTATGATGATTTATTATTTATCTGTATATCTCTTATCCATCCAGCTTCTTTTTCATCTTCTCCCGGAAGTATTGAGTGGTCTGCATAAGTAATAAATCTTATCAGATCGTGATTTCCTGTTATGTTACCCATTAGATTGTGATGTCCATAGGTATATAAACTTGCATTTAAACTTTCTATTAGTTGAGTAAAATTTGCTATGCTATCAGCAAAACAGTTTCTTATGTCAAAATAAAGATTAAAATCAAATTGTCCATCAAGCATGTCTGTGCCAATATAACTATTAATAAGTTGTCTGCTTCCAAAGGTCTCTCCAATTTGAAGTATGCTTTTATCTGGAAATTGTGTTCTTATTTTTTTTGTAAGTGTTTTCCAGAAAATTGTTGGAATGTGTTTTGTCGCATCATGTCTAAAACCATCTAATTGATATTTATTTAGCCAATAAATTGCAATTTCAGAAATAGTGTCTGTAACTTTTGGATTATTAAAATCCCATGATGGTAAAAAAGTGTCAAACCAGGTTGTTAATCTGCACTCATCCCATATTCTTATATTTGTTCTTCCATCTTCTAGATAAAGCTGTGTAGCCCAATCCTTATTATTTCGATATAGAGGGTTTTTTTCATGGACATGATTTGCTACGAAGTCTAAAATAACATTTATTTCATTTTCATGTGCATGAGTAATTAAAGATTTTAATTCATCTTCAGTTCCAAATCGTGAATCAATGTCGAAAGAAGAAATTGGCCAATAACCATGATATCCAGAAAAATATCTTCTAGGTTCCGGAAATTCTTGATATGCTTCATCTGGGTTTTGAAAAATAGGGGAGATCCAAAGACAATTAATCCCAAGTTTATTAAAATAATTGTTTTCAATTTGATTAGTGATCCCAATTATATCGCCTCCATAATAATCTGATTTGGACGCAACTCTTGAATCGTTAAGTTTTTTTGTATTTTCTTGATTTCCATCAAAAAATCTATCTACTAGTACAAAATAAATAATGCTATTATGTTTGTCATCTCTAGTGAGTAATTTTGTGTCTTTTACAGGTGTTCCATAATTTAATGGAATTAGTAAATTATTGGAGACACAACCTTTATACGATGCATATACTCTTATGTAACTTCTTTTTAATTGTTTTGCTTCATCTGGTATATTAAATGTGTATGTATTGTCAGAAAAATTATTTAAATCTATTGGAATTGTTTGATTTTGCCATAAAATATATAATGATTCAGGGATGTAATTTGCTTTTATTTTAATCTCATTTTCTTCAAAAGATTCTGTTTTTAACCAAAACCCAATTGATTGGCATTCATCTTTTATATCTAGTAAAGTATTGTAACCTCCTATGCCATTTGAAATCGTATCATAATTAGGAGTGTTATTTTGCCATTTACCATCAACAACAAGCTGATATTGATAAAGTCCAATATCTAAGTGTAATTTAGCTATCCATTTATCCTCCATTTTTTGCATAACTAAACTGTCTGGATTCCATGCATTAAAATCGCCAGCAATCTTGACACTTTTAGGATTTTGAAGCTTATTTGGAATAAATTGTATTTCTTTTATTTTCTTAGCATGTTTAATGCAGATCAGAGTATATGTATTATTGTTTTTTACAATATTTATTGTTGAAATTGGATGTAAATCAGATATTTCTGATTCTATGTGGAGAATTTTATTTGATTTGTCATAAGTAAAAGCTCCATTTCTAAAATATATTGAATCGATATCTTTAAAATTAGATATATAGCCTGATAAATCAATATCTAAATTATCTTCGTTTAGATTTATTGCAGTAAAAGAATTGTATAAAGGATCACTTTTAGGACAAAAGGTGCCTTGTTTGCCTGATTTACAAGATAAAAATAATAGGCTAATTATAATAAACAGCCATATATACTTTATTTTTTCCATTCTATTTTAAAGTCTTTTGTTATAATAATGTTAGCTTTTTCTTTTAGTAGTAAGACGTTTTTATGTTCTTGCTCCAGTATTCTCCATCTTATCTCATCTGTTTTTTCTTTTCCTCTGTCAGATTGAGCTTTTTTCGTCTCATGGTATGTCAAATCTATAAAAATGCTAAAATCTGATGGTAAATTTATTGCATACAGCCCATCAACTATTAGAATTTTAATTTTACTAAAATCTGTAGTTAACATGTCAATTTCATCAGGGACTAAGTCAACGCATGGCATTTGAGATATGCGACCATTAATAAAATCTTTGACGTTTTCAATGAGTTTTTTCCAGTTGATTTCATTAATTCCAACATTTTCTATTCCATTTTCTATTCTCCATTGATTTCTGATGTGTGGATGAACTTGATAATAATTATCTGAATGAATGATTTTACTTGGAATTTTGTGAGTATTTACAAGTTCTTTTCCAATACAGTGGGATAGTTCGCTTTTTCCACTTCCAGATTCTCCTGAAACACATATTATTATTTTGCTTTTATTTAATTGGATTACTTTATCTACAATCTGTTTAGCAACTTTTTTATGTTTATCCGAAATTAATAATATATCTCCTAACATGAATAATTAATTATAATTTGAGCGAATATACAAAAAATATAATGTATCTTTATGTTAAATGAGTTATAAAGCATTTATATTAGAAATTTAATTTTAAAACTATGTTATTAAAAATTCCATTTTTTATAAGTTTCTTTTTTATGTGTACAATTGTGTATTCACAGACATATTTTGTTGGAGAAAAAACTATTATTTTTAATGATGTTGAAAGAACTCGCAATATTGAAACAGTTGTTTATTATCCATCAGATATAGGAGGTGTGGATGCAACTATTGTAGATGGTTCATTCCCTGCAATAATATTTGGTCATGGAACAGCTATGGGAGATACAGACCTTTATGATTATATTTGGGAGGCATTTGCCAGTAAAGGTTATGTTGTTTTATTTCCTTTAAGTGAAAATGATAGTCCGCCTTTAGGGGCTCCGGATCACGAAGCTTTTGGGTTAGATTTGAGATTTCTTAACTCACAGATTATAGAAGAAAATGAAGATGTCGAATCATTTTTCTACGGACATATAACTGATAAAACTGCAATTATAGGACACTCATTAGGTGGTAAAGGAACTCTAATAGCTGCTGCAAATAATACTAACATAACAACAATAGTAACTTTGTGTGCTGCATTAAGTGATCCACCTTGGCCATTTGCCGAAAATGGTTATGACGTGGTAAATAATAGCATTCCTTATATTACAGTTCCTGCATTAGTTGTTGATGCGGAATTTGATTGTGTGGTTCCAGAAGAGGAGGGGCATTACTTAACTTACGACTTACTAGACATTGATTGTAAAACATATGTAAATATTCTGGGAGGTGGGCATTGTTATGTTGCCTCTTCTGATGGTAGTGCTTGTGAGACGGCAGAAGGGTTGTTTGGGGGAAATTGTGAAGGAGATTTTACTATTACTCGAGAAGAGCAAAATAACATTGTGTTAAATATAATACTTCCGTATTTTGATTATATGCTGAAAGACGATGAAATCGCATTAAGTGAATTTTTAGATTATATCTCTGGGTCTTTGGATGTAAGCTATGAACGTGATTGTTTTGTTTCGAATAGTTGCGATAAAAGTATTTTGGATGAAATAGAAATTTATCCTAATCCTGCAGATAGACAGATTGTTCTAAGGATTGATACATTTGATAAAGAGTATCTCACGTTATTTAGAAATATATAAGATTAATGGGCAGTTGATAGATGTTTTATTAGTTGAAGATGGGGCAACTATAAATGTTGAACATTTTGAAAATGGAATATATTTTATCAAACTTGAGGATAGGGTTGCTAGATATACTGTAGCAAAGTAATTGATTATAAATCAACATTCCACCATTCATTTTTTTCGATAATACAAGGAGAATTAAAGATTCTTAATCCAACATCATTATTTGTTTTAATATTAAATGAATCATGATTGATAATCATGTTGTATTTAATGTTTCTGAATGAAAAATTGAATGAACATCTTTGCCAGTGTTTTGGCATATTTGGAGCAATGCTTAATACTTTGTCTCTAAAATCAATCCCGGCATAAGAATTAAGAACATGCATTACACTTGCTGCCATAACTCCGGTATGTATTCCTTCGGCTGTTGTCCCGTTTTGAACGTCAGAGTAATCATTTACAAGTGCTTCATTAAATAATTTGTCGGCAAGATTATGAATCTCCCATTTTTTTGCAAGGAATGCATGAACGATTTTACTTAAACTGCTACCATGACTTGTTCTACTAATATAGTAATAGAAATTTTTGGTTTTATAGTCTTTTGGGACATTGTAGCCTAATCCTGCAAGCGTTTCATTTACTTCTTTGTCTGTGAGATTGTAAAAAATCATTAATGTGTCTGCTTGTTTGGATAGCTTATATTCATTAGGAGATTTGCCTTCTGCTTTTAATATTCGATCAAGTCTAGCAATATTATCATGTTTTCTTTGATATGCTATCCAATCTAGTTCTTTTAAATCGAAATATCCTCTAAATTGTTCAATAATTCCATCTTCATTAATATTAATAGCAAGATGTTCGCTTATTTCTTTCCATTTTTTTATTTCACAATCTTCAGGTAGATAATAAGACTTTTTTAATAGATAGTTTTGTTTATAAAAAATGCTTATTGTATATCGTAATATCCATGCCAGCATTATGTTCGTATATGCATTATCTGTAAGCCCTCCTTTTGAATTTTCATATTTTTCGTGGAATTCATCAGGTCCCATCATGTTTTCTGTATGATATCTAAAGTCTGCTGCAGAAAATTTACATGCAGAAACAAAGAATCGCACAATTTCAGATAGCATTTCGAAACCATAAGATTTTAAAAACTCTTTATCATCTGTTGCTTGATAATATCTAATGATATTATATGCTATGGCAAGAGAAATGTGTCTTTGATTTCGACTATAATCTAAACCCCATTTCCCCGATTTAGGATTTAAATGTATTTCTTGAGTTTCTTCTGTTCCGGTAAGTCCACTTTGCCATGGATACATTGCACCTTTAAATCCATTTGTAGCAGCATATTTTTTTGCTTCGTTTAGTCTGTTGTATCTATATAATAACATAGATTTTGTTAATTCTGGAAAATTAATGTTATAAAATGGCGATATAAATAATTCGTCCCAAAAAATATGACCACGATATGCTTCTCCATGTAGCCCCCTGGCAGCAATACTAGTGTTGCTGTCAATGCTGTGTTGAGAAAATGAAACAAGTAGATGGTAAATGTGTAATCTAATTAGCTTTTGCGCAATACGATCTCCGGATATTTTAATATCAGATTTTTCCCATATTTCTCTCCATGCCTGAATTGAATCGTTTGCAATTTCATTAAAATTTTTATTAAGTCTTACTAATTCAATAACATCTGTATTGTTGTCATTTGAATAAGCAATGTTTTTATATATCACAAATTCTTTGTCTTGTGAAAGATTTACTGAATGAATGATATTAATTTCTGATTCTAATTCTTCAATTTGAGAATCAGTAGTGATATTTGTGTTGACTTGTGCAGCAATATCTAGTTGTATATTTGAATTTGTAGTTTTAGTCTTTAACCAAATTATATTGTTTTTAGAACCAGTTTTTGCTTTTTCCAGATGTTTTTGGTTTAATTCACGGTATCGAGCAACTCCATCATTAATAATATTTGCATCTATTCCGGTTTTAATTGACACCATACCAGAATAGTTCAATGGAGTAATGCTGTATTCTATTGCTGCAAGATATTTATTTGCCATGCTTACTAATCTTACAGATTCAATCATAGTTTTTCTACCTTGATTGTCTTCAACAACTGCCCATCCTGAGAATATACCTTTTTTTAGATTAAGTGATCTTTCAATTTCGGTAATCTTAAAATCATTACTGTTATACCAATCTCCATCATCAATTTTAAAACTTGTAAATAACCAATTTGGACAGTTAACTAGGTCTTCGTTATAGATAGTTTTGTTTTTTATTTGAGAAGGAATTTTGTTATAAGTACCAGCCATATATGTTGCAGGGTAATGAAATTCAGATGCTTTTTCTTCACTAAAACATCCTCTGCTGGCAAAATAACCATTCCCTACAGTTAATAATGATTCTCGACTTTTTTCGGTTTCCTTATTAAAGTCAGAATATTTTAGATTCCATGAGTCTTCTATTATTCCAGCAGCAAACCATGTTTCAATATCTTTAATATTTATATCTTCTAAATCATCAACAACAATATCTGCTCCATTTATTTTTAGATCATAATGGTTATTTTGTCTTGCAATTCCTATTACTAATCCAAAATTGCCTGCTTTACCTGCAGCGACACCACTATTAGCGTCTTCTACAACAACTGATCTGTCAGGTGCGATTCCCATATCATGACATGCAGTGACAAAGATGTCTGGAGATGGTTTTCCTTTTAGCTTTCTGTCAACAGCAGTAATACCATCTATAAATACTTCGAAAAGATCTTTTATTTTGGCTTTTTCTAATATTGGGATGCAGTTTTTACTTGATGAGGCAACACCAACTCTAATATCATTTTCTAGAAGTTGTTGTATTAAATTAATTGTTGATTTAAAAATAAAAGCACCTTCTTGTTTCAAAATCTTATTAAATATTTCATTTTTTTTATTTCCTATTCCACAAACAGAAAAAACATCTGCTGAATCTTTAGGATTACCATAAGGCACAATTATTTTTCGAGAATTTAAAAACGATTCTACACCGTCATATCTGGGTTTTCCATCAACATAATTAAGATAATCATATTGGATATCAAAGGTAACATACTTTTTGTCGTAGAGTTTACTATAGTGTTTTAAAACACCATCAAAAGTTTGTTTCCAAGCTTTTGAGTGGATTTTAGCTGTATCTGTAATCACACCATCTAAGTCAAAAATTACTGCATCGAAATTTTGAATCATTTCATGAAATATTTATAATTTTGTTTGTAAATATAGTAATTATTCGATATGTAAACATCTATTGGTAATTTTTTTGCCAAAAATTACATTTTTTTTACTGTAAATTTGAATTTGTTGGTAATGAGTCCATTAATGGGGGTATAATGCTTTCATTTACTATTCTGTTTAAAGATTTAAATTTAATTCGCATTTCATTTGTTTTTGCTTGAGGATAGTAAAAAACAATAACTTCTTTTTGTGGAGTTAAATTGAAATAATTATCAGAGAAATCTCCAGTGTTTGAAGCAGTATATAAGTAAAGACTTTTAATAAATACATTTGATCTTAAACTTATTTCCCAATATGATTTTTTCCTTTTTATATTATAAGTAATATTTGATTTTGGTAATGTAAGTTCTTTTTGTTTTCCCAAAGTATATGTATTACTGTATATAATCTCCTCAGAATCGAAATCTGAAATGTTTAATTCAATAAATGATTTATGAATATTATTTGTAATTACAGTATCTGGTAAATGATAGAAATCTATTTCTGTTGAACGAAGTAAATCTAGCATAATATTTAAACTATCTGCATATATAAGTTCTCCATAGAAATCTTTGATATTACATACAATCTTTGTATTTATTGTTTTGTTATTTTGATTTGTTACAAAGAAACTTATTTTCCCATTATTATTTCTAACAGAAGCATGTATTTTATTAAATGATCTTTTTGCATAATAATAGAGAGCTTTAGGCTTTTTATAATAATCTATAGCTGACCATGATATAGACGGCCAACAGTCATTAAATTGCCAAAATAAGCTTCCCATGCAATATGGCCTTGATGATATATGTGCATCAAATGCTTTTTGTAAACCGTCTGCTTGAAGAATTTGACTTATATAAATGTAATCTTCAAAGTCTTGAGGGACAGGATAATCACTTTGCATGTAATTATCTATTGCTTTAAATCCAAATGGATGTTTTTGATGTGATTTTATACATTCTGAATATAGATATAATGAATCTTTAGGGATAAATTTCTTTAAACTTTCAATGTTCGGAAATGCTTGAAAACCATATTCGCTCATAAATCTACCAGTATTTTCGTAGTATTTGTTAAAATCTTCCATGCCCCACCATACTCCCCAATAGTGAGAATCGCCATGAGTTATAGATTCTTTATGTCCCCATCCATAAAAAGGTGAACTTGGAATATATTTCCTGCTTTTGTCAATTTTTGCAATAGTTTTTGGAATAATACGATGGAAAAGATTATCATAATCTGTCCAGATTTTTAATGAATCTTCTTCACTAATATTGTATTGCTTTTGCCATTCCCAGTCAAACCATGCATTACTTATTTCATTATTTCCACACCACATGACAATAGAAGGATGATTATATAATCTTGTTACTTGATAATTAACTTCTTTCTGTATATTTTCAATTTGTATATCATTTAACGGATACATAGCACAAGAAAACATTAAATCTTGCCAGATCATAATTCCCAATGAATCACAAATAGAATAGAATTCGTCATTTTCGTAAATGCCACCTCCCCATACTCTTAGCATATTAAAATTTCCTTGTTTTGCAAGATTAAGAAGAGCTAAATAATTTTCGTAAGAATTCTGTCCATTAAAATACTCTGCAGGAACCCAATTTGCTCCTCTTGCAAAAACAGGAATCCCATTTAGAATAAAATAGAATTGTTGTCCGCTTGGGTCGGTTGATGTTGATAATTCTATTGTTCTAAGTCCTATTTTAAGCTCTTTTCTTTCAACCCTGAATTTTGTGCTAACTTCAACAATGATGTCATATAATTTTGATTCTCCCAAACCATTACACCACCATAATTGAGGATCTTTTATTTCGAATTTAACAGGATATGTTTTTGATCCTTCAAATATTTCTAATTTTGAATATAAAGTGTCAAATTCATTTGTTGGGCTATAAATTTTGACATTTCCATTATAGTAATTTTCTGATTCCAGATTAATGTTTGCATAAATTTCTGCTATTGTGTCAGACAAATATTTTTGTTCTAGGTTTATGTTTTTTATGCGCAGTTTTTCCCAGGAGTTTATATAAACATTTTTATAGATTCCGCATGTGTTTAATGCAGGAGCCCAATCCCATCCAAAATGATATGGTGCTTTTCTACTAAAAACACGTTTGTCAGGAATAGCATATTCTAACTTCGATTTATTTAAAAGATTGATAGAATCTGCAGGATAAAATATAATTTCTAAATTATTTTTTTCTTGTTTTATTGAATCATTTATTGGAAAAACCCATTGACGATACATATTATATGTTTTACCAATTGTATCTTCGTTTAAAATTATATCACAATGAGTATCTAATCCATCAAAAACTAATTCAAGATTACGATTGTAAAATAGTTTAGCGATTTCAAACTCCTTTCTATAACGCCAGGTAGTATTGCTAATCCATTTAAGGCTATCAGCGTTATTTCCATAAAATGGGTCTTTAATAAGTCCGGCAGAAAAAAGATCTGTATGTATATTGCCCGGAATCTCAGCTGGATACCACTTATCTTCTGGGGCATAATAGAATTCCCATCCTTCGTTTAATGAAATTATTTTTTTTGTTGATTTCTGATTACAGGAAAAAAATAAATTTAATGATAAAATCGATAGGATTATTACTATTTTTGAAAATATTGAAATTTTAAACCTGTTCATATGCGTAGATACATTTTTCCTTTAATTGGAGTGATTTTTATATTGCTATCATGCAAAAATAATCAAAACATTGATTTTGAGAACAATATTATTCCAAAACCTTCAAGTCTTGAAGTTAATAATGGTAGTTTGGTAATTGAAGATGATGTTTGTCTTATCATTGATGATAAGTTTGAAGATGATTTTAGAATTTGTAATTTTATCTTGGATTATTTATCTCCATTAAATGTAAGATTAGTAAAGGAGCCTGTTAAAAATGCAACAAATATTATTATATCATTTGATGTTGATTGTGCGGATGAGGGTTATTTTTTGAAAATAGAAGAAGAGGGAATCCAAATATCTGCATCAACTTATCAAGGAGCTTTTTGGGGATTTCAAACATTAAGGCAGATTTTGCCTGCAGAACTCGAAGCTGGGAAAAAACCGGATAAAGTTCAATTGTCATATTTAACGATAAGAGACGAGCCTCGATTCAAATACAGAGGAATGCATCTTGATGTATGTCGTCACTTCTTTTCTGTTAATGAAGTAAAACAATATATCGATTTACTTGTGATGCATAAATTTAATACTTTCCATTGGCATCTTACAGAAGACCAGGGTTGGAGAATTGAAATAAAGGCTTTCCCTAAACTTACAGAAATTGGTTCTCAAAGAAGTGGAACTGTTATCAAGAAAAATTGGGGCGAATTTGATGGTGTGCCTTATGGCGGATATTATACACAGGACGATATTAAGGAAATTGTAAAATATGCAGAAGAAAGGTTTATTACAGTAATTCCCGAAATTGAAATGCCTGGTCACTCTTTGGCTGCATTGGCTGCTTATCCTGAATTAGGTTGTACCGGTGGTCCTTATGAGGTAAGTAAAACTTGGGGCGTTTTTGACGATGTTTACTGTGCTGGTAATGAAGAGACTTTTACTTTTTTAGAGGCGGTAATTGATGAGGTATGTGAGTTATTTCCAAATTCTCCTTATATTCATATTGGGGGTGATGAATGTCCTAAGACAGCGTGGGAGAAATGTCCAAAATGTCAACAAAGAATAAAAGACGAAGGCTTGGCTGACGAGCATGAACTTCAAAGCTACTTTATTCAGAGAATGGAGAAATATATTAACTCAAAAGGGAAAAGAATAATCGGATGGGACGAAATTCTTGAAGGAGGTCTTGCTCCAAATGCAACAGTTATGTCATGGAGAGGCGAAGAAGGTGGAATTGCTGCAGCAAAACAACATCACGATGTTATTATGACTCCAAATCCAATTTGTTATTTTGATCATTACCAAAGCGAAGATACAGACAAGGAACCATTTGCTATTGGTGGTTTTACCAACTGCGAAGAAATATACACATGGAACCCGATTCCTGATACACTAACAAGCGAAGAAGCTGAGTTTATAATCGGTGTTCAAGGAAATGTCTGGACAGAGTATATTCTTGATTTTAACCACGTTCAGTATATGGTTTTGCCACGTATGGCTGCTTTGAGCGAAGTCGCTTGGTCTACTAATCGTGATGAGGAATATTCTACTTTTAAGAATCGTTTACAGACTTTGTTTAACAGATACGATTTAGCAGGCATGAATTATGCTGAGCATGAGAAGGAGTAAAAGGGAATTAATCACAATGCCCTTAATCCTTGTTTTTTTTACCTTATGTCGTATGGGATTATCATGATCCCAGTATAATATCATGTAGTTTTCGCCAGCTTATAATGTTTCCATTTGAAGTAGAAAAGTTTTTATCACCTCCATAGATTACGGTTAAATCTGTGATTTCGATATTTAATTTTTTCCAATATTTCAAATTTGAAAAATAACTATCCTGTATTGTCATTCCTGATTTAATCTCGAATGGAATTGGACCATTATGAGTATCCATTATAAGATCTATTTCTTGCTTTGTTTTATTTTGCCAAAAGAAATATCTTGGTGTTTTGCCGAAATGAATAGTATTCTTATAAAATTCATTAATTATCAAGTTTTCAAAAAGAGCTCCTTTTGCATAATATGTTTTTACTTGTTGTGCGTTTTCTATTCCAAGTAATGAGCATACAATACCGGTATCGTAGAAATATAGTTTAGGTGATTTTATTAACCTTTTGTTATAATTCTTGTAATATGGTTGTAAAAAAAATATTATATAACTTGACTCAAGGACAGAAAGCCATGCCTTTGCGGTGTTTGGGGAAATTCCGGCATCAGTTGCTAATGAGTTGATGTTTATTATTTGTCCTGTTCTGCCAGCACAAAGTTGAAGGAATAAAGAAAATGTATTAAGATTTTCAATATTTTTAATTGATCTTACATCTTTTTCAATATAAGTATTTATATAAGAAGGGTAATAAAAATCAGGAGAAATGTCTTTGTCATAGATTGCTGGATATAACCCTTTAAATATTAGTTCTTCATAAGAGTTGAAAGTAAAGTTTGCATTATAAATTTCAGATGTGCTAAAAGGTAATAGTTTTAATATTGCAGTTCTTCCTGCCAGACTTTGAGTGATTTTTTCAATTAATTGAAAATTTTGAGAACCAGATAATACAAAATGAACATCTTTATTTGAGTCAACAATTCCTTGTATATATGAGAATAGGTCAGGAGTTCTCTGCACTTCGTCAAGAACTGCACCTTTAGGAAAATTACTTAAAAAGCCACGAGGGTCTTTAATTGCAAAATTTCTGTTGTCTATATCTTCAAGACTGGCATATGGTAAATCTTTGTAAATAGATTTCAATAATGTTGTCTTGCCGCTTTGTCTGGGACCAGTGAGTGTTATTATCGGAAATTTTTGTCTTAGTTGCTTAATTATTTTTGTTAAATTTCGGTGTATCATATTGCAAAGATACAAAATATTGGACAAATATGCAACCAAATTGCATATTTGTCCAATATTGTTTGAATTAGTCAGGGCGTGTCTTAAAGACACACTCTGACTGAGAAAACAATCTATTTCTTC
>CAYUWD010000031.1:0-16456 GCA_964448235.1 uncultured Bacteroidales bacterium
TCTTTGAATAATGGTCTTTTTACAACTATTGTTCCGGGATGTTCAATTACAATTACAGCAACAGAAATGGACACTTGGGAATTAGCAGGATTATTTGATATCTGTTATACTATTACCTATGATGGGACAGACCCTGTTACAACAAATAACACCAGTTGCTTAACAGTAACAAGAGGAGAAATAACAGCTACAAACTGTGATTTAGAAGCAATACTTGGAACAAGCACAACTGATTTTACACCTATTCCAACAAGTATAGCAATCGGACCTGAAGATGATATTACATTTTACCCTGCAACAAAAAACAATGGTCCAGATGAAGCCAATAACTACGCAGAAGTAAATATTCTTATTAATGGCTCACCAATTGACACCTATTCCAAAAACTTATCAGGACTAACCAGTGGATCCACAATGGCATTAACAGATGAAGGTTCTACAATTACTGCAGATCTAATGAACTTAGGCGGTCTTACAGGCTCATTCGAGGTATGTCTTCAAGTTAGTTACGAAGGGACTGATGGAAATACCGAAAATAATACATCATGTGTTACTATAACCAGAACAACAGGATTAAATTCTATATTGGAAAGTTCAATATCTGTTTATCCAAATCCAGCAAATAAGACTGTTTACGTAAGAGATGCAGAAAACTCCGAGATTTATGTACTTAATATATTAGGTGAAGTTATGACTTATATTGAAAATGCCTCATTTAATCAAGCAATTTATTTAGAGGACTATACAACTGGTACATATTTTATAAAAGTAAATTCTAATGTTATCAAACTTAATGTTATCAAATAGAAATTATTTACTGATTTAAAATTAAGGGTAATCCTTCATCTCCACCACCAATTACGACAATCTTTGAATTTGGTGATTCTGCTAATTTTAAAGTTGTTTCAATTCCACGCATCTTTAAAAGATTAGGTGTTAAACTACTATTAATAATATTATTAGCTTTTGCTTCACCTTCAGCTTCGATACGTTTACGTTCTGCTTCTTTAGTCTCTTTTTCAAGTCTAAATTCATATGCTAACGATTCTTGTTCTTGTTGTAACTTTGTCTCAATAGCTTCCTTAATCTGAGGTGGAAGATTAATAGATCTAATAAGAACCGCCTTTGTCTCTACAGAATTGTCTTGCAACTTTTGAGTTGTTTCGTTAATAATTTCTGCTTCTACTGCAGCTCTTTTAGTCGAATATATTTCTTCTGCTGTATAGCGTCCCATTACTTGCCTAACCGTAGATCTAACCTCAGGGATTATTAATTGGTTCATATAATCCTCTCCAAATTGTTGATGTAAAAAAGGCAAACGATTTGGAATAGGGTTAAAACGAACAGAAACTTCGACATTTATAGACAATCCATTTTTATCTAAAACATCCATAGTTTCTTCTGTCTTTCTCTCTTTAACATTGTAAACAATAAAATCATTCCAAGGAGCCACAATATGAAATCCTGGATTGCTAATATTTACTGTATCCAGACCAGAACTAAATGGTCTAAAAGTAATTCCACGCTCTCCCGGTTTTACAATATAAAACATTGAACTTCCAAAAATTATTAGCAATACTAATAATACGGCTCCAATAATTATGAATTTTCTATACTTTTGAATTTCCATTTTTTTATTTATTTTTAATTAATATTATCATTTTTAGGACTTATACACATTATAGGAACAGTTGATTTTCGAATTAGTTTAATCGCCATGCTTCCCACAAAGAATTTTTGTATCTTTTTTTCTTGTCTTGTCATAATTACAATTAGATCTGCATTAATGTCATCAGCATAATCATTAATAGCATTAGCCATAATCTCAATATCGTTCTTTGTATGAAGCAAGCTAGTTACACAACTTATTCCCAACCTAGTAAAAGTGGTTTTCACATTTTTAATCTGTTGTTTAATTTTATCGCATATAATTTCATCATCTGTTTTAGTTGCAGAAACTATATGAACCTCTGAATTATATATTTTTGCGATTTTTATTGTTTGATCTATTTTCTGTTTTGTTTCTTTTGTTAAATCTAAAGGTAAAACAATTTTATCACATCTTGTTTTATCAGATCTTCTGGTAAAAACTACCAAAGGACAATCGACATTATTTATCAGTTTAATTGTTGTAGAAGAACTTGGTTTTGATTTAATATCAGTCCCAATAAAAATATATTCAGGTTTTAATTCCCTTTCAACACTTAATATTTTTGTAATAACTTTACCTGTTTCAATTCTAGAGAACAATTTCCCTCCTGCTTTTTGATACAAAGAATCAAATATTTTCTGCATTTTAATTTGTATCATATCTACCGAATCTATATTATTTTCCAATTTTTTTAAACTGGGAATAACATGCATTAAACAAACATCTGCATTTGTTTTAGCAGAGAAATACACACTTTGTTTAAATGCGATATCTGCTTGCGGAGAGAAATTTGTAGGTACAAGAATTGGCTTTTTCTTCATAAAATAATTACTCTAATTTTGAAGTAAACAAGAAATTTGATACATTTACAAATATATTACTTTTTTTATTATTATGAAACAGATAGGAAAATCAGAATTAATTATCAATAAAGATGGAAGCATTTTTCATCTACATCTCACACCTGAACAAATTGCAGACGATATTATTTTGGTCGGAGACCCTGGTCGTGTAGCATTAATATCAGAGCATTTCGACAAGATCGAACATGTTGTACATAATCGAGAATTTATCACTCATACTGGCTACTATAAAAATAAAAGAATATCCGTAATAGCGACAGGTATCGGGACAGACAATATTGACATTGTACTAAATGAATTGGATGCTCTAGTAAATATAGATTTAAAAAAGAGAATTGCAAAATCATCTCATAAAAGTCTAAATTTTGTGCGAATAGGGACTTCCGGTGGTTTACAAGAAGACATGGAAGTAGATTCCTTTTTAATGTCAGAAACAGCAATTGGATTTGATGGATTATTAAATTTTTACAAAAGGAGAGATGAAGTTTGCAATTCTGAAATAGAATCGGCATTCCTAAACCATATGAACTGGAATCCAAGAATTGCAACTCCATATTTTATTAACGCATCTGAACAGCTTATGTCCAGAATTGACAATGGTTTTAGAAGAGGATTAACAATTTCTGCTCCCGGGTTTTACGGGCCACAAGGTAGAGTTCTTCGTCTAGAAATACAAGATATGGACATAAACGAAAAGATCAGAAACTTTAGATTTAATAATAAGTGTATTACAAATTATGAAATGGAAAGTTCTGCACTATTTGGTCTTTCAGCTTTGTTAGGACATAATGCTGCAACTGTTTGTGTTATTATTGCAAACAGATATGCAAAACAATACAGTAAAGACTATAAAATTGCTGTTAAAAAACTTATCAAGATTGTTTTAGATAATTTAGCAAAGTAGAAAATAACAATTAAACTTTTGATAACAATTCCCTACAGGATTCTGTCCAGTAGGGAATTTTAATTTTGAACTTAATTTGTAATTTATCAAGTATTACTTGGTATGATTCATTGTTATATTATTACAATTACGGTTATTAACTGATTAATCATATAAAGCATATTGCTTAACTTTCTTGCTTGATCAAGAAAGTTACAAAGAAATCAAGACCAAATAATTCCTGCCAACCCTCCCCTGTCAAATAATAGAATTGTAAGCGACCTTGGTAAAAGAAAAGTGTATTATTCATTTAATTAACGTAAATGCAATCTAAGATTCTAGTAACAGTAGGTTATAATTCTCACTTTTCTTTTAAACGACATGTCGGCTCGCAACAATTCTAATAATTTGCCATTCACCTCCGGAGCTGCCGGATATTTGGTCCGGCCATCACGCGTCGTTTATACTAAAATAAATAGAAAAACTGATTTGAATCTTAACTAAATAAGACTTTAAAATCTACGAAATCTTTGATAACATTTTCCTACAGGATTCTGTCCAGTAGGGAATTTTAATTTTGAACTTAATTTGTAATTTATCAAGTATTACTTGGTATGATTCATTGTTATATTATTACAATTACGGTTATTAACTGATTAATCATATAAAGCATATTGCTTAACTTTCTTGCTTGATCAAGAAAGTTACAAAGAAATCAAGACCAAATAATTCCTGCCAACCCTCCCCTGTCAAATAATAGAATTGTAAGCGACCTTGGTAAAAGAAAAGTGTATTATTCATTTAATTAACGTAAATGCAATCTAAGATTCTAGTAACAGTAGGTTATAATTCTCACTTTTCTTTTAAACGACATGTCGGCTCGCAACAATTCTAATAATTTGCCATTCACCTCCGGAGCTGCCGGATATTTGGTCCGGCCATCACGCGTCGTTTATACTAAAATAAATAGAAAAACTGATTTGAATCTTAACTAAATAAGACTTTAAAATCTACGAAATCTTTGATAACATTTTCCTACAGGATTCTGTCCAGTAGGGAATTTTAATTTTGAAATTATCTACAATCTTGGTTTTGTCAAAAACACTATAAGATGGTCTTTTTGCTTTTACAGGAAATTCACTTGAATCAACGGCAAAAACAGGAGTTTTTATGTATTTAGATTTAAGTAAGAATAATGCAAAGTCATACCAAGAACAAACTCCTAAGTTTGAATAGTGGTAAATGCCATAAATATTAGTGTTATTATTTAAAAAACAAGGTTCTAGCATGTCTAAAACTGCCTTTGCAAGATCTCCGGCATATGTCGGAGTTCCAATTTGATCGTAAACAACTTTTAATTGTTCTTTCTCCTTAGCATACTTTAGAATTGTTAATGCAAAGTTTTTTCCATATTCGCTGTATAGCCATGATGTGCGAACAACAATACTGTTTTTCAAATTTCTTGTAACAGCCAATTCACCTTTTAACTTTGAAACGCCATATGCAGAAACGGGATTAGTTGCGTCACTTTCATTATATGGCACCTTTGCATTCCCTTCAAACACATAATCAGTAGATATATGTATAAACTCTGCTAAAAATTTCTTGCAATACTCTGCTAAAAGACCCGGTCCGGTTTCATTGATTAGACAAGCAGAATCAAAATCATCTTCTGCATTATCAACATTTGTATAAGCAGCACAGTTAATAACTGCATCGGGTTTTTTAGAAATAAAAAATGTTTCAACATCTTTTCTACTAGTAATATCAAGCTGTTCAACATCTGTAAACAGAAAATCATATTGCGAATACTCAGAAGATATATCCCTGATCTTTTTGCCTAATTGACCTTCTGCTCCTGTTATTAGAATGCTTTTCATTTAAAAGTTCATTTCAGCTTTAATAAACAAAGGGTTTGCTTTATCCTTGTCAGATAATAATATCTTATCCGTAGGTATTTTCCAATCAATTTCAAGCTGTGGATCATCAAATTTTATCCCTCTCTCTGAGTCCGGATTATAAAACTCATCACACAAATATGTAAAGACCGCAGTTTCTGATAAAACAGCAAATCCATGAGCAAAGCCTTTTGGAATAAGGAATTGCTTTTTATTTTCGCCAGACAACTCAATTGAGAAATGCTTCCCAAAGCTTTGCGAATTTTTCCGCAGGTCTACAGCAACATCCAAAACTATTCCTGAAATTACTCTTACGAGCTTTGCCTGACCATAAGGATTTAATTGATAATGTAGTCCTCTAATAACGCCATACGATGATTTTGACTCATTATGTTGAACCGGATTAAAATCTATACCATTATCTGCAGCAACTTTTTGATTCCATGATTCAAAAAAATAGCCTCTATCATCGCCAAAGACTTTTGGTTTGATAATTATTAATCCATCAATATTAGTTTTGGTAATTATCATAATGGGATTTCTTCATTTAGGACTTTTGACAAATATTTTCCGTATTGACTTTTGACTAAAGGTTCAATAAGTTTTTTAAATTGCACTTTATTTATAAATCCTCTTCGATAAGCGATTTCTTCGATACAAGATGCTTTTAGTCCTTGTCGAGCCTCAATTGTTTCAATAAAATTAGCTGCTTGCAAAAGACTTTCAGGAGTTCCTGTATCCAACCAAGCAAATCCTCTTCCTAATAATTTTATCTGAAGTCTATTTTCTTTTAGATAAATATTATTTAAATCTGTTATTTCTAATTCACCTCTACTAGATGGTTTTAAATTTTTTGCTTTTTCGACTACATCATTACTGTAAAAATACAAACCAGTTACGGCATAATTTGATTTTGGTTTTTCAGGTTTTTCTTCTATAGATAATACATTTCCATTTTCATCAAAATCTGCTACCCCATATCTGTTTGGATCAGTTACATAATATCCAAATATCAATGCACCATCATCTAATTTTGCAGCATTTAGTAATACATCCCCAAATCCTTGGCCATAAAATATGTTATCACCTAATACAAGACACACATTATCATTACCAATAAATTCTTCGCCTAAAATAAAAGCTTGTGCCAAACCATCAGGAGACGGTTGTACTTTATAGCTTAGCTCCATACCCAATTGTGATCCATCACCAAATAATCTCTCGTAAAGAGAAATATCCTGCGGTGTGGAAATTATCAACACCTCTTTAATCCCAGCAAGCATTAACACAGATAGTGGATAATATATCATCGGTTTATCATAAACCGGTATAATTTGTTTTGAGATACTGATTGTAATAGGATGCAGTCTTGTTCCTGCCCCCCCTGCTAAAATAATTCCTTTCATTATATATTTATTACATTGTCATTAAATTATATTCTCTGCCTAAAATAATTAATAGTTTTTAATAAACCTTCTTCAAGTTGAATATCCGGCGACCAATTATCCAGTACTTTTTTTGCAAGTTGAATATCAGGTTGGCGCTGAATAGGATCATCTTCTGGTAGAGGGAAATAATCAACTTTACTTTTTGAATTAGTAAGTTTAATAATTTTTTCTGCCAATTCAAGAATTGTATATTCGCCTGGATTTCCAATATTAACCGGACCAATAACATCTTCTTTAGTATTCATCATTCTGATAAGACCTTCTACTAAATCATCAACATATTGAAAGCTTCTAGTTTGTTTGCCATCACCATAAATAGTAATTGGTCTATTTTTCAATGCCTGTACAATAAAGTTAGAAATTACTCTACCATCATTAGGGTTCATATTTGGGCCATAGGTATTAAATATTCTAACTACTTTAATATTGACATCATTTTGTTTATGATAATTAATAAATAATGATTCTGCACATCTCTTCCCCTCATCATAACATGATCTTGAACCAATTGGATTAACATGCCCCCAATAATCTTCTGTTTGCGGGTGTATTGTTGGATCACCATAAACTTCACTTGTTGAAGCTTGTAATATTTTAGCTTTAATTCTTTTTGCAAGACCTAACATATTAATGGCACCCATTACTGATGTTTTTATTGTCTTTATAGGATTATATTGGTAATGCACAGGAGATGCAGGACAAGCTAAATTATATATTTGATCAACTTCAATAAAGAATGGCATAGTTACATCATGTCTAACAATCTCGAAATATGGATTATCTATCAAGTGAATAATATTTTCTTTACAACCTGTAAAATAATTATCCAAACAAATAACTTCATTACCATCATTTAATAATCTCTCGCATAAATGCGATCCAATAAATCCAGCACCACCCGTTACTAAGATTTTTTTCTTATTCATATAAATACTATTTATCAGGAAGTAAAATTAACTGATATTTTCTAGAAAAACAATTTATATCCACCATTTAGTAGTTATAAAAAACAAAGGGGAAAATAAATTTGCCTTAGAATAAAATTACTAACGATCAAAAAATGCCGGGAAAATCCCGGCAACTTATTATTTTAATGAAATAAGGTCTTGTCCTCTTGCTACAATATCTCCCGTAGAGACAAACACTTTATCAACAACACCGCTATGTGTAAATGCAATTCTATTATTCATTTTCATAGCTTCAATAATTAGAATAATATCACCTTCATCGACTTTTTGTCCTTCATTAACAACCACATCAATGATTGTACCAGGGATAATTGATTTAATTATTCTATCGTCAGGACAAATCCATTTTTTCTTTTTATCAAAAGCAATTGTTGAATGTGTTTCATAAACCTCATCATCAATCTGAACTGATATATTTTTTAATTCTTTCATAATTTAAGGTTTAAAATGGAGGGATTCCATGTTTTTTATCTGTTTTAATCTCGTCTTTATTTTCACAAATCATCAATGCATGTACCAACATATCTCTAGTTTCTGCAGGTTCAATAACAGAATCTACATATCCTTTAGCTGCAGCAACATACGGATTTGCGAATCTATGTTTATATTCTTCTACTTTTTGCTTACGCATTTCTTCTGGATTTTCGGCATTCATAATATCTTTTCTAAATATAATATTAGCAGCACCCTGCGGCCCCATAACCGCGATTTCAGCAGTTGGCCATGCATAAACGAAATCAGCATTTAAATGACGAGAACTCATAGCAATATATCCACCACCATAAGCTTTACGAAGAATCACAGTAATTTTCGGAACTGTTGCTTCACTATAAGAATACAACAATTTTGCTCCATGACGAATTACCCCTGAATGTTCTTGATCGACACCCGGCAAATATCCTGGAAGATCCACTAAGGTCACAATTGGAATATTAAAAGAATCGCAATAACGAATAAATCTTGCAGCCTTATCAGAACAATCCACATCAAGCACACCTGCAAGGTAATAAGGCTGATTTGCTACAAAGCCGACAGTTTTTCCATCAATACGTCCAAATCCGATAACAATATTTTGTGCAAATTTCTCCATTACTTCAACAAATTCGGATTTGTCAGTAATTGCTTTAATAACATCGCGCACATCGTATGGTTTTGTTGGATCAACAGGAACGACAGAATTAATATCAATATTATGTACTGGTTTTTTTGTTTCTTTTTTAATAATTCCTTCTTTATTATTATGAGGAATTACTGCAAGTAAATCTCTAATTTGTTGGAAACATTCTTTTTCATCATGAGCAAAGAAATGAGCATTTCCTGTAATTTCACTGTGGACTCTTGCTCCACCGAGGTCTTCTTGAGATATTTCCTCTCCAAGAACTGTTTTTATAACTTCGGGACCCGTAATAAACATTTTTGAAACCTTATCGACAACAAAAACATAATCTGTAAGAGCAGGAGAATATACTGCGCCTCCAGCACAAGGGCCTAAAATTACAGATATCTGGGGGATGACACCACTAGCCTGTGTATTTCGATAAAATATTTCGCCATATCCTGCTAATGCACTTACCCCTTCCTGAATTCTAGCTCCTCCTGAGTCATTTATCCCAATACAAGGCACTTTCATCCTCATTGCGACGTCTTGGATTTTTGTAATTTTCTTTGCATGCATATAACCCAAAGAGCCTCCAACAACGGTAAAATCTTGAGCAAAAACACATACAGGTCTTTGATCAATAGTTCCTGTTCCAATTATAACACCATCACCGTTCAGAACTTTTTCCATCATTCCAAAATCTTTAGCTTCGTGCTGAACAAAAAGATCATATTCATTAAATGAATCTGGATCTAACAACATATCAATTCTTTCTCTAGCAGTTAATTTTCCAGAATCTTTTTGTTTTTGAATAGCTTTTTCTCCACCACCAAGCATAACCTCTTGGCGTTTTTTACTTAAAGCTTCAATTTTTTCATTCTTATTCATATGATTTATAACTTGGTTAAACAAATTTATTTAGGTGCAGTAAAATATATTATTACTGCGATAAAAGTATATAATATATTTGGAATCCAAACAGAAAACGCAGCATTGAACGTTCCATTTAATGCAAATACTGTTGAAAACCTCATAAACAGTATATATGAAAAGCTTAATAAAAGTCCTATTCCAATATTAATTCCTAATCCTCCCCGTACTTTGCGTACAGATAAAGCAAATCCTATAATTGTTAAAATAAATGTTGCAAAAGGAGCAGAAATTCTAGAGTACTTTTCTATTTCACTACTAACAACTGCCGAAGTTCCTGATAGTCTTTGTTCTTCAATGTAGTCATTTAAATCTTTTCTATTCATTGCTTCTACAACATTTGTTTTACTAACAAAATCTTCTGGTTTTACCCTAAAGGTAGAATCTAAACGCAAACCCGACACTAATTTTTCACTACTATCATTAAAATACCTAATATAATAATGTTGCAAAATCCATGATTCATTAATTGAATCCCAAATCATCATATCTGCATACAATTTAGATTTAAGGCTAACACCGTCGAAATCCTCAAGAGTCATCCTAATACCTGTATTTCTTTCTCTATTATAACTTTCTACATAAAAATATACCCCTGGTTGTATTTGACGATGAATATTAAAACTACCTATCTTAACTTGTCCGTTTTTCATATAAGTATTTTGAAATTCTAACCTTCGCTTATTTGAATCAGGAATAATATAATTGCCCAACACAAATGAAAATGTTGCAATAATTCCTGCTGCAATAAAGTAAGGCATTACCAAACGTCTTAAACTTATTCCACTACTAAACATGGCGACAAACTCTGTTTTAGCAGCCATTCTTGATGTAAAAAATATCACAGATATAAAAACAAATAATGCAGAAAAGAGATTTGCAAAATAAGGTATAAAATTCAAGTAATAATCAAAAATTATTGAATTTAAAGGAGCTCCTTTATCCAAAAAGTCATCCATTTTTTCTGATACATCAAAAATAATAGCTATACAAATAATTAAGAACAAAGCCAAAAAATATGTTCCAATAAATTTTTTAATGATATAAATATCTAACTTTTTCACTTAAATTCTTCTGCTTAATTTCTTTACCATACTATTTTTCCAGCTTAAATAAGTTCCATTATTTATATGTAATCTGGCAATTTCCATTAAACGTACATAAAATCCGAGATTATGAATACTGGCAATTTGTGCACCAAGAAGTTCGCCCGAAATAATCAAATGACGCAAATACGCTTTTGAATAGAATGAATCAACAAATGTGTTTCCTTCAGTATCAATAGAAGTAAAATCATTTTGCCATTTTTTATTTTTGATATTTATGGTTCCTTCAGAAGTAAACAGCATACCATTTCTTGCATTTCTAGTAGGCATTACACAATCAAACATGTCTACACCTCTTGCAATTCCTTCTAACAAGTTTGCAGGAGTACCAACCCCCATAAGATAACGAGGTTTATTTTGAGGTAAAATATCATTTACAACTTCAATCATATCATACATAATTTCTGTAGGTTCTCCCACAGACAATCCACCAATAGCATTTCCTTCTGCACCAATATCTGCTACAAATTTAGCAGAATCTTGACGAAGATCTTTATAAGTTGAACCTTGTACAATAGGAAAAAATGTTTGATTATAATCATAATGAGCCATAGAATTATTAAAATGATTCCACCCTCTTTCTAGCCACATATTTGTTAATTTCAATGACTTTGCAGCGTATTGTTTATCGCAAGGATATGGTGTACACTCATCAAAAGCCATCATAATATCAGACCCTATTTTTCTTTGTATATCCACAACATTTTCAGGAGTAAACATATGTTTAGAACCATCTATATGACTTTTAAATACAGCACCTTCCTTTGACAATTTTCTATTTTCCGCTAAAGAAAACACTTGAAACCCACCACTATCAGTTAAAATAGGGTTTTTCCATCCATTAAATTTATGTAATCCTCCAGCTTTAGCAATAACATCGGTTCCAGGTCGCAAATATAAATGATAGGTATTTCCTAATATTATTTTTGCATTAATTTCTGTTTCCAATTCTGGTATATGTACTCCTTTAACTGTCCCAGCTGTACCTACAGGCATAAACACTGGAGTTTCAATCACACCATGGTCTGTTTTAATAATACCTGTTCTGGCTTTTGATTGAATATCGCTATTTGTAATATTAAATTCCATAATTACCTAGCAGCAATGATATAGAATATTTATTTATCAAAAGCTATATGTTTTTTAAAGAAAAGGATGGTAAAACATTACCACCCTTATATACAATTTAATACATAACAGTAACTATTCCCGTGCGTGGTTTGGTTCCATCAAACAATTCAATTAAATATAAATAAGAACCAGAAGGTACATAATGTCCATTATAAGTTCCATCCCATGGATATTCAGAGCCTTTTGCCTCAAATATTTGCTGTCCCCATCTATTATATACATGAATAAATGCATTAGGATACATATCAATATTTTCAATAATCCATGTATCATTAATTCCATCTCCATTTGGAGTAAACGCATTTGGAATTCTAATACAATCCTCATCAACATCTTCAAGATTTATTGGAGCTAATTCAAATAGGCAATTATTAGCATCAGTAATCGAAACAGTATATAATCCTTGAATCAATCCACTAATATATTGTACAGGCGATTCTCCACCATTCCAACTGTACAAATAAGGTTCTGTTCCACCAATAACAGACACTTCAATAAATCCATCATCATTTCCAATACAAGAAGGATCGCCATAATTGTAATTTGCATCAATTGCTGCAGGTTCATTTACAGTTACGACAGTATCAATCGTACAATCGTTTGCATCAATAACAGACAAATTAAATTGATCTGAAAAAAGATTATTTAAATTACTGCTTGTAGAGGTATATTCACCATAATGCCACAAATATGAGTATGGTGGAGTTCCTCCAACAGCTTGAGAATTTATATAACCATCACTTTCGCCATAACATGAAACATTACTAACTATAAGATTAAGGTTTAATCTATTTTCTGGCTCATCCACAATTACCTGTCCCTCTTCAAAACAATCATTATTATCTGTAACAGTAACAAAATAATTACCTGAAGCCAAATTGCTAATTAATTGTGTAGTATCAGAATTTGACCATAAATAGTTATATGGCAAAACACCTCCTCCTACATCAACCATTACACTTCCATCATTTCCACCAAAACACATTACAGGTACAGAATTAAAAGATAATATTATTTGATTTGGTTGATTAAGGTCATATGATTGGTATCCTGTACAACCCCAGTCATCAGATGCTGTAACATAATAAAAGCCTGCACCCACATTTGAATTAATTGGCGTTGTTTCATTATTTGACCATAAATAACTTACTGGATTTGCTGCAGCCTGAGCATCAGCAATAAGAATTGCATCATTATCACCAAAACAAGATACAGAATTATCTTCTGTTATAGATACATTAATCACTCCTTGTACATTTACACACGCTGTCGCCTCTGCCTCACATCCCAACATATCAGTAACTACGACATCATAACAGTCTCTAACAAGGTTGTTTATTTGAGCAGTAACCCCTCCATTTGACCACTCATATAGATATCCTCCATTACCACCAACAGGTGTTGCTATTGCAGAGCCAAGAGCTGTTTCACAAACAACAGGTACAGTATTACATGTAACCATTAATAAATCTGGTTGATTTATCTCAATGCTATGCACTTCCTGGCAATTATTTGCATCAGTTACTACAACAGTATACACACCAGCAGGAACATTCATAATATAATCAGTAAAAGAATGTTGAGAATTACTCCAATAATACTGATAATTTGGAGTTCCACCATTTACTGTAACACTTGCTGATCCATTACTTTCCCCAAAACAAACAACATCATTTACTATATGTGAAACGACTAATTCATCCGGTTCAGTAATTACCACAGCAGCGCTAGAAGTACACATATTATTATCTGTAACCACAACTGTCCAATTTCCAGCAGGAAGTTGACTAGCATTCGATATTGAAGTCCCCAAAGGATCGTTCCATAAATATGTATAATCAGGGGTTCCGCCAGAAACATTAACATCTGCATTTCCATCACTTAAACCAAAACAAGAAACGTTCTCATTTAGATTTATACTAACATCTATTTGATCTGGTTCGGTAATTATAATATCAGTCGAAACAGTACATCCATTATCATCAGTAACAATAACACTATGTGTGCCTGCAGATAGATTTACAGCCTCCTGACTTATTTGATTTAACGCAGATGCACCCCAATTATAGTAATAATTTCCGGTTCCTCCTAACGGATAAACTATTGCAGAACCATCACTTTGTCCATTACAGCTAATATCCTGACCATTATAATCAGAGCTTATTGATATAGTTGCAGACAGAGCTGGAGGATCTATTAAATCAACATTCTGTGAATATTGACAACCATAAAAATCAGTTACATTTATAGTATGTGCTCCTGAACTCAAACCGGTAACTGTATAATTTGAAAGTGATGTAATATCACTTGATATTGACCAATCGATATTATAATCCGCGGTTCCATCATTTATGGTAATATCTAATTCTGCATCAGACGAACCGAAACATAATGGATGATTCGCGATAGTCGCATCAAAGTCAGGTAATGGATGAACAGTAATATCAAAAACACAAGAACCTTCATATCCATTTGTGTTCCACCACGTATAGGTTACAGTATGTACTCCTTCTCCATCAGCTGGATTAAAGAAATACTGCCCTGCATTTTCAACTACATTTGTTCCACTAAATTCACCTCCTAAAGGAGTCTCGCCAGTGTTTGTTAACAACTGTTGACCAGCATCTATACAGTATTGGTTGTTTGAAGGACAAATAATAGTTGGAAAGACAATCTCAACAATAGTATTACAATTGTATACATTTCCACACATATCAGTTACTGTCCACTCGATATCAGAAATCCCAACATTAAACAACCCACTTGCATCTGTTCCAGTACCACTTCTGATTGTTGCTCCAGTAATATCCCATGTAACAGTAAAACCACCACCACAATTGTTTGTAGCTAATAACTCAGGAATTGTATACAGGTCTCCGGGAACAGCATCTATTACCTGATCAGGAGGACAAGTCACTGTAATAACAGGGTCTTCAACATTATAAATATACGACCAGTAAGATACATTTCCACTACAATCAGTGTAAGAATAATTATACGTTCTGATTCCTGCACAAATCAACGGGTCGGGACTATCAACAATATCAATTAAAACAGCAGTAAGAACATTACCACATTGATCATTAACAATTGGCGTTGAAGGAGGGAGTGCCTCTGCTGCACAAGCAACAATTGATGACCCATTTGCTGGAACAGCAGGAGTACTAATTAAATCAATCGTGTAAGTATATAACCAATACGTTACATTACCAGCGCAATCGGTGTATGAATATGTATAAACTCTGGTACCTTCACAAGTTAATGGATCAGGTGTGTCAACCATAGATTCTAATACCGGTGTTATAATGTTTCCGCAAAGGTCATTCACAACAGGTGTTGTTGGTGCAATAGCATCAGCTAGACATTCAACTGTTGAACTACCATCAGTAGGCACTACCGGTGCTGTTGTTAAGTCAATAGTATAGGTATAAGTCCAATAACTTACTAATCCGGAACAATCTGTATAAGAGTAAGTGTATACTCTTGTCCCTTCACATGTTAGTGGATCCGGTGTATCAACAGTGGACTCCAGAACTGGAACAATATTATTACCACAAACATCTGTTACAACTGGTGTTGTCGGCGCTACTGCATCAACTAAACACTCAACAGTTGAACTACCATCAGCTGAAACCACTGGTAGTGTTGTTACATCTATTGTATAAGTGTAAGTCCAGTATGATACTAATCCTGAACAATCTGTGTAAGAATATGTATAAACTCTAGTACCTTCACAAGTTAATGGATCTGGCGTATCAACTGTTGACTCCAGAACCGGTATGATATTATTGCCACATACATCAATTACTACTGGAGTTGTTGGAGCTACTGCATCTACTAAGCACTCTACTATAGAACTACCATCGGCAGGGACTACTGGTAAAGTTGACATATCTATTGTATAGGTATAGGTCCAATATGATACTAATCCTGAACAATCTGTATATGAGTATGTATAAACACGTGTTCCCTCACAAGTTAGTGGATCTGGGGTATCGACGGTTGATTCCAATACAGGAACAATATTGTTACCACAGACGTCCACAACTACAGGTGTTGTTGGAGCTACTGCATCGACTAAACACTCAACTGTTGAACTGCCATCAGCAGGTACAACTGGTAAAGTAGTCATGTCTATTGTGTACACAAAGTTCCAGTTAGTTGTATTACCACCACAATCAGCGTATTCATATGTATAAGTTCTTGTTCCTTCACATGTCAATGGATCCGGAGCATCCACCATACTTACAAAAACTCCAGGAATATTTGTTCCACATGCATCGGTTACTACAGGTAATGTTGGAGCTACTGCATCTGCCAAACACTCAACATTTGCTGACCCATCAGCTGGAACTACTGGTGCAAATGTATTACTAATAGTGTAAACATATGCCCAGTTTGAGACATTACCTGAACAGTCTGTATAAGAATAATTATAAGTTATTGTTCCTGCACATGTTACAGGATCAGGATTCTGTA
>CAYUWD010000031.1:16556-30115 GCA_964448235.1 uncultured Bacteroidales bacterium
TCAGCATACTCATAAGTGTAAACTCGCGTGCCTTCACAGGTTAATGGATCTGGTGCATCAACTGTACTTAGTAATGTTGGTGTGATATTATTACCACAAACATCTACTACTACTGGTGTGGTTGGTGCTGTTGCAGCTGATAAACACTCAACTGTTGAACTGCCATCAGCAGGAACTACAGGTGAAGTAGTCATATCTATTGTGTAAACAAAATTCCAGTTGGTGGTATTTCCTCCACAATCAGCATATTCATAAGTATAAGTTCTGGTGCCTTCACATGTTAATGGATCCGGTGCATCAACCATACTTACAAAGACTCCAGGAATATTTGTTCCACAAGCATCGGTTACTACCGGTAAAGTTGGTACTACTGCATCGGCTAGACATTCTACTGTTGCTGCTCCATCTGCCGGAACTACCGGTGCAAACGTATTACTGATTGTGTAAACATAAGCCCAGTTAGACACATTTCCTGAACAATCTGTGTAAGAATAATTATAAGTTATTGTTCCTGCACATGTTACAGGATCAGGATTCTGTACTGTACTTTCAAGTACTGGGACAATATTATTACCACAGGCATCTGTCACAACAGGAGTGCTTGGTACAATTGCATCAGATGGACACAATACTGTTGAAGCGCCATCTGCCGGAACTACTGGTAACGTGGTTATATCAATTGTGTATGTATAAGTCCATGTACTTGTTAAACCTGAGCAGTCGACATACTCATAAGTGTAAACTCTAGTTCCCTCACAGGTTAATGGGTCTGGGGTATCAACTGTACTTACAAGTGTTGGGACAATATTATTTCCACATGCATCGGTGACTACTGGCGTTACCGGTGCTGTTGCAGAAGATAAACACTCTACAGTTGAACTTCCATCTGCTGGGACTACAGGTGCACTTGTTACATCAATTGTGTAAGTATAGGTCCAGTTAGTTGTCAAACCTGAACAGTCAGCATACTCATAAGTGTAAACGCGTGTACCTTCACAAGTTAATGGATCTGGGGTATCAACTGTGCTTATTAATGTAGGTACAATATTATTACCACAAGCATCGGCAACTACTGGAGTAACCGGTGCTGTTGCTGCTGATAAACATTCTACTGTAGAGCTGCCATCGGAAGGAACTACAGGTGCTGTTGTTAAATCTATTGTGTAAGTGTAAGTCCAATCGGCAGTCGTACTTCCATCACAAGCGGTATAACGATATGTCCAAACAACTGTTCCTTCGCAGGTTACAGGACTTGGAGTTTCAGTTGAACCTACCAATACAGGGACAACTGTTCTTCCACAAGCATCAGTGATATTGGCAGGAGCGCCAGGATCAACTGCATTTGCAACACATTCAATAGTTGAAGATCCATTTGCTGGAGGTGTTATAGCTCCATTATAATCAATCGTATATGTATGTGTCCAATCGGCGGTAGTTGTTCCATCACATGCTGTATAGCGATATGTCCAAACGATTGTGCCTTCACAAGTCACAGGATTTGGGGTTTCTGTTGAGCCTACAAGTACTGCATTAACTGTACGCCCACAAGCATCAGTGATATTGGCAGGAGCACCTGGATCAACAGCATCAGCAGGACAAGTAACTGTTGATGATGTATTTGCTGGTGGTATTAAACCTCCACTATAATCGACAGTATATGTATGAGTCCAATCAGCTGTAGTTGTTCCATCACAAGCAGTATACCTATACGTCCAAACAACTGTCCCTTCGCAAGTTATTGGATTTGGAGTCTCTGTTGAACCTATCAGTACAGGGACAACAGTTCGACCACAAGCATCTGTAATATTTGCAGGAGCACCAGGATTTATGGCATCTACTGGACAAGAAACAGTTGAAGAGGTGTTTGCAGGAGGAGTTAAAGCTCCTGATGGAGAAACAGTATAAGTATAAGTCCAATCGGATGTTGTTCCATCGCATGCAGTATATTGATAAGTCCACACTACTGAACCTGCACATGTAACAGGATTTGGTGTCTCTACTGATCCTACAAGAACAGGTGTTACAGTACGCCCGCATGCATCAGTAATGTTTGCAGGAGCACCAGGGTCTACAGCATCTGCAGGACAGGAAACTGTAGATGAGCCATTTGCTGGAGGTGTCAGACCTCCACTGTAAACTATTGTATATGTATGAGTCCAATCAGCCGTAGTTATACCATCACATGATGTATATCTATAAGTCCAGACAATTGTTCCTTCGCAGGTTACAGGATTAGGTGTTTCTGTAGAGCCTATCAGTACTGCACTTACGGTACGCCCACATGCATCAGTAATATTTGCAGGAGCGCCAGGATCGACAGCATCTGCAGGGCAAGAAACTGTTGATGAGGTATTTGCAGGAGGAGTCAGTGCTCCACTATAGTCAATTGTATAAGTATACGTCCAATCGGCGGTAGTTGTTCCATCACAAGCTGTATACCTATATGTCCAAACGATTGTGCCTTCACAAGTCACAGGATTTGGGGTTTCTGTTGAGCCTACAAGTACTGCATTAACTGTACGTCCACAAGCATCAGTGATATTGGCAGGAGCACCAGGATCGACAGCATCTGCAGGACAGGAAACAGTTGATGAGCCATTTGCCGGAGGAGTTAAACCTCCTGAATAATCAACTGTATATGTATAAGTCCAGTCAGCAGTAGTTGTTCCGTCACAAGCTGTGTATCTATATGTCCAAACAACTGTTCCTTCACAGGTTACAGGATTTGGAGTTTCAGTTGAGCCTATTAACACAGGAACAACTGTTCGTCCACAAGCATCGGTAATATTTGCAGGAGCACCAGGATCTACTGCTGCTGCAGGACAACTAACTGTTGACGACCCATTGGCTGGCGGAGTCAATCCACCGCTGTAATCTATTGTGTAAGTGTATGTCCAGTCGGCAGTGGTTGTACCATCACAAGCGGTATACCTATATGTCCAGACAACTGTTCCTTCACAAATTACAGGATTTGGGGATTGTGTTGACCCAATTAATACCGGGACTACTGTTCTACCACAAGCATCTGTAATATTTGCAGGGGCTCCGGGATCTACTGCATCTGCTGGACAGCTAACTGTAGATGAGCCATTAGCAGGAGGTGTTAATCCACCACTATAGTCTATTGTGTATGTATATGTCCAATCGGCAGTGGTTGTGCCATCACAAGCTGTATATCTATATGTCCAAACTCGTGTGCCTTCACATGTCACAGGGTTTGGAGCATCTGTAGAACCAATTAAAACTGCACTCACAGTTTGACCACAGGCATCTGTTATATTTGCAGGAGGACCGGGGTCAACTGCATCTGCTGGACAGCTAACTGTCGATGAACCATTGGCTGGCGGAGTCAAAGCTCCACTATAATCAATTGTATATGTATATGTCCAATCGGCTGTAGTTGCACCATCACAAGCAGTATATCTATAAGTCCATACACGTGTACCTTCACAGGTTACTGGATTTGGTGTATCTGTTGAACCCACTAAAACTGCACTTACTGTTCTTCCACAAGCATCTGTTATATTTGCAGGGGCTCCGGGATCTACTGCATCTGCTGGACATGTTACTGTTGATGAGCCATTAGCAGGAGGTGTTAATGCTCCTGAATAGTTTACAGTATATGTATATGACCATGGTGTAACCTGACCTGCACAATCTGTATATGTATAATTATAAACTCTCGTTCCTTCGCAAGTAAGCGGATTAGGTGTATTTACAGTACTTGCCAAAACCGCTGGAACATTAGTTCCACAAGCATCCACAACAACAGGTGTGGATGGAGCTACTGCATCTGCAGGACAGGTTACTGTTGATGACCCATTTGCTGGCACAACTGGTGCTGATGGCACAACTGTTCTTGTTAGATTTTGCGTACACTGACTGGTACATCCACTTAATGTAGCAGTATATGTCCTAACAGTTGTTTCTGTACAGCCCGACATTGTTGGTGCTGCATCTGAATATGATATTCCTGTTGCATTAGTTGTTCCTCCAAGTCCTGTAAATGCTGCTGGAGTATTTGCTCCGGCAGGAATAGGATCATTACAAACAGGCACATTATAATCTGGTGGACAGGTTATATTTGGTAAAGGGTTTACTGTAACTGTAACCGGTGTACAAGATGCACTAACATTTCCACATGTTCCTGTTGTTTGAGCATAGTAGGTTGTTGAACTACCCGGTGACACATTTAAGCTTGTCCCTGTTCCTTGCAGACTTCCTCCACAACTTCCGGTGTACCATGATACTCCATTCCCATTAGTTCCTGCAGAACCTGACAGTGTTGTTGAAGCTCCCACACAAATTGGATTTGGAGAAGCGGAAACTCCGGTTGGAGCACCAAGAGGATAATCAACTACTGTTAATTGATAATCTCCTTCACCACCTGTAGAACTATAATAACCAACAGAAATATAGTATGTTGTTGCTGCATTAGAGCACCAACTAGCTACAGAAGTTGTTCCTGCTCCACCATCATCATTACAAACAACCTCAGTCATCCCACCACAAGGTCCACTATAAATTCTAATTTCAGTATCGAAATTTGTACCAGCATTACTAGTACTAGCTTCCATCATGTTTCCCGTACCAGAAACCCGAAACCAAACATTACTACCCTGTGTGCCACAACTAGAAGCTACTGCTGGCACATCATTTGTTGCACAATTGTTGTTCATTACACCACTATCATATGGTAATGCACCAATAACAATAGCATCTACACAATCATCATTAACTGGATTTGGATTTACAGTTACTGATGTTGTTGCATTATCAGTACAACCGAATGGATCTAATGTTGTCAAAGTATAATTTCCACTCATTGAAGTAGTTGCAGATGGTCTTGTAGGATCTTCTGAAGTGCTTGTATATCCTCCTGGACCTGACCATGAATACGAAGAAGCAGCCGTTCCACCATAAAGATTTAAGGTTGACCCAGCACAAATAGGGCTATTACTATTTGCTGAAGCAAATACAGGTGTCTCACTAACTACAGTCAATTGATAATCTCCATAAGAAGATGTAGTATAAGACGATGAATAATGCCCTACAGAAATATAATATGTAGTCCCAGCTGTTGAACACCATGATAATTCTGAAGAATAACCAACAACACCACCATCATCATCACACGCAATTTCTGATAAACTTCCGCAAGAGCCTGAATACAAGTGCAATTCTGTATCAAAATCGTAACCAGGATTATCTGTACTTGCTGTCATATAGCCTCCAGTTCCTGTAACTCTAAACCATACATTTTGTCCATAACTACCACAACCACTACCTACCGGAATATCATTTGTTGCACAAATATTATTTAATACTCCACTATCATATGGTAATCCTCCAATAACTATCGCATTAACACAATTATCATTTGAAGGGGCTGGTGCTGATGAAATAACCGCTGTACGCACCCATTCACATCGTCCTACTGCATCTGACACCGTAACAGTATAACTACCTGCTGAAAGATTTGAAATTGCCGAACTTGTTGAGCCATTACTCCAAATATATGTATAAGGAGCTGTCCCTCCTGATACTCCAGAAACATAAGCAGATCCAAATGCTTGCCCTGCACATGTTCCAGAACTATTTAATGTTGCTGTAATTGCATTTATATCAAATCCTAAACTTGATGGCCCTGTTGACCCATTTCCACAAATATCTGTAGCACAACCAGGCGTCAAATTCACTGTATAATGACCATCTTCCATCATATATTCAGCAAGGTCAATTGTCCAAATCTCATCATAAAATGTACCTGAAGAATATGTATTTCCTGATGCAGATAGACATGTTTGACTCCAAATATCATCAACAGTATAACTACCTGTTGGACCAGTAACAGTAATACAAGAATTTTGCATACTTTCACACGAAACAGCTTCAGAAAATTGAACAGTAATTGAAGATGACCCACAAACAGGATTATACTCAATATGATCTAGAAGTGGTGGAGTGTTATCAACAATATTAGCAGAACCTCCAAAATTTATCGAATAACCATTAGTCGTTGCTGAATAATTATCTATGAATAGAGTATATGTATGACCAGCTGTTACATTAATATATTTGTTATATAAATCACAACCACTTTGATGTTGTTCACATGTTTCTGGGTCACTCATATTTAACCCCGTACTTCCTCCAGTACCACAATAATTACAGGACAAAGGATTTGGAAAATTATTTGCTCCATTACCACCCCATGCATAACCATTAGAAAGATCGTTGCAATCCCTATATGTCATATCCCACACAGCCCAATCAAAATCCTGCGAGCCAATTTGTGGTGTTATTACAAAAGTCAAACTACCAGAAGATTCAGCATAAAAAGTATACCAGTTTGAATAGTGCTCTCCTTGAATTATGCAATCAGGACAATTATTATCATTAGCTGTTATATTAGGGTAATATGTAGTATAATTATATAGATCCCAATAATGTCCACTTCCTGATGATTCCAAATTATTGACTGTATTATTTGTTGTACATAAAGGTCTTGCTCCCAGACAATCAGCTCTGGTTGGAGTAGGTAAATACTGATACGCTACTGTACCTAATGCCTGTCCATCTGTTTGACAGTTATATTCAAAAAAACCAACCCTATAGATACCAGCTGCAGGACATACCCAAATTAACTCCGATCCCAAGCCACAGTGATCATCATTATATCCATTTGCTACAGGTGTGCCAACACTATTCATTATTTGAATCTGAGGATCATCAACATAAGATCCTACATCCTGACAAAATGAAAATATGTATACTCTTCCTGCAACTCCTGTAAAAGTGTAATATTCACCTCCCTGTATCCCGGATAAAGATTGCCAATTCGCTGTTGGGGTTATATTGCTTTGATATGTACCTCCAGTACATGCCATAGCATCATTACTATTAACAAACCACCCAATAGTTAAGAATAAAGCAAACAGAGGATATAAATATTTTTTCTTCATGGTTTTAATTTAATCTTCAATTATAAAAATTTCAGGGTGACTCAAAATGTAATTAATCTTCTCCTCACTAAAATATTCAAAGTCCTTTCTTTTCACTATTACAGTTTCACCATTTTGTTGTTTAGCCTCTTGGTATTTCTCAGGATTATCATTAATCCATTCTTCCTTATTTTTTTGATAATAATCTTCAGGTTGCTCGGCTCCATCTATATTTATATCGTAACCTTTCATCCCATCAAAATCTTTATGAAATGAGAACCAATCTGAAAAGTACATTCCTTTGGGTTTCCCATCTGGTTGTGCAACACTATTTAAGTCAATGTCATATCCCGTTGATTTAATAATATTTCTCACATAATTAACAGTTACTTCCGGATTAATTAATATTTTGCAGGTCGTTTCATTTGTATTAACATCATAATATATATCCCCATCTGAAATATTTTCATCAAAAAGAAGAGCAGATAAAACTCTTTCTTGTTCTTCACTATCAGGAATATTCATAATTTTAAAATAAACCATTCCCTGACTTCCTATTGACTTTGATTGATAAAAATGATACTCTTGCCCTTGCAATTTGATTATACTCATCATCAATAACAAAGACACTAATCCAAATAAGTGAATTGTGCGCATAATACTCTCCTAGTTAGTTATTTGTTTTCCTCAAAAAAACTCAATACAAATATAGGGATTTATATTATACAAATAGAAGTAGTATTCAAGTTTTTTTACAATTATTTCATGCCCAAACTACTATTTAGACTAAATTTAATCTTAAATCAATTTTCAAATACGTAGTTTATGATATTTGCCCCCATTTGCAAAGCTTTTTCACGTATCTCATAAGAATCGTTATGGACTGATTCATCCTCCCACCCATCACCAAGGTCTGTTTCAAATGAATAAAAAACAATCAATCTGCCCTGATATATAATTCCAAATCCTTGTGGAGACTTATTATCGTGTTCGTGAATTTTAGGCAAACCTGTTGAAAAATCATATTTTGAATGATATATTGGATGGGTATAAGATAATTCAATAAAATCTAAATCAGGAAATATTTTTGCTATCTCAGCACGAATGTAAGGGTCCATTCCATAATTATCATCAATGTGCAAAAATCCACCTGCTAATAAATAATTTCGCAAATTCTCAATTTCATAATCAGAAAAAACAACATTTCCATGACCTGTCATATGAATAAACGGATAACTAAAGATTTCCATACTTGAAGCCTCAACTGTTGCAGGCTCAGGATTTATTGATGTTCCTAAATTTGCATTACAAAATTCAATTAAATTTGGCAAAGAAGTAGGATTCGAATACCAATCTCCTCCTCCACTGTATTTTAATAATGCTATACGATATGAATATTCTTGAGCTTTTATATCTATAGTAACACTAAACAAAATAACTAGAACAAGTAAAATATGTTTCGCAGATATTTTCATTATTTAGTATATAAATTAAACTGTAATCCAACCATAAACGGACTTCTTGTAAAACATAGATCTTGATTACTAAATCCACTTATCCAATCAGATAAAGAATATGTGAATGTTATTCCGACATTATTCATTGCAAATTTTATAAAAGCTCCATATCCACTATTTGTGACATATTCAGATTTACGAAAACGAGCCTTTTGATATATATCTGTATTTTTTAATTTATATTGAATCCCATACCACAAATAATAATTATAATACGCCCCAATATCCATAAAATAGCCCAAATTACGATGGGAATTTGCTGCAAAAGTAAATCTCATAAAAACACTAGTAGACAAACCATTTTGATAGGTTTTTACATGATTGTAAAATGTACCTGGATCAAAAATCATAATCGAATCTTGCTTAATTCCAGATGTTCTATTAGCATATGCAACTTCCATCCCAATATCAAAAACATTAACAACTTTATATCTATATGAATAACCTATATTTAGTAAGTGTGAATTTAGCTCATTTTCAATCCCATTTTCTAATCGTAAAGGAATTGAATAATTAATAAAATAATATCCAAAATGTTTATCTTTACACGACCATAAAATGTCTGAACCATATTTTTCTTTCTCAATAACTGTTTCAGATGGATGTTGTGAATATGTTTTTATTGAAAATCCAACAATAAAAACAAATAATAAATAAAACAAATTTCTACTCATAGTTAATTCGATATATTTGACAAATTTACGCTTTTCTTATAAAATAAAAAATGTGGCAAATAACAATTTACCACATTTTTTTAGTAATCTAAGATATTTACTCTATAATTAGCCTTTCAACAAAATGTTCGTTTTCACTAATTATTTTAACAAAATAAACTCCTGGTTGCAAATTAGTATCTATATTAACACTTCTTGAATTTACCAATTGATCAAAACTAAGTTTTCCAACAGCATCATAGATTATAATTCTTTCAGTATTAAAATCTGACTCGATATATATCATTCCGTTAGACGGATTAGGATAAATTACATAATCTTTACTCTCTGACATCATAACTCCAGTTGAGACAGTAACTTCAATAATTTCAGAAGCCATACAACTATTTGCATCATTTACAACAACAGAATATACACCTTCACTTAATCCTGTTACAGGATTGCCAGACAAACTATTTGACCAAGTAATACTGTATGGAGCCTGACCTCCAATAATTGTCATATTAATAGCTCCGTCATTCATTCCTGAGCCAGATTCCGGTGTAACATCAAACTCAAGTACCGGTATTTCATAAACAGAAATGTATGATTCCATTTCCATCACATCACTTCCACCAAGATTACTTACAGTTAATGTAACGGTATAAATTCCAGGAGTAGAATAGGTATGTTCAGGATTTATGGCATCACTTGTTGGAGAACCATCACCAAAGTTCCACTCCCATGTATCAGGATCATTTGTGCTTAAATCTGTAAATTGAACAGTAAGAGAACCACAAGCCTCAGTTTCATCAGCTGTAAAGTTTGCTACAGGAGGATCTATCCCTTCCAGACTCACATTAATACAATCATATGCTTCACAACCATTATCTTCAATAACAGTAACACAGTATTCTCCTGCTGTCAATCCTGAAATTGTTTCAGTATCTAAGCCTCCTGTCCAATTTATATCATATGGTGTTTCCCCACCAGTAATTGAAACGCTAGCAGTTCCATCATTTCCAACAGCCAAGGATTCCTCTGTTATACTTAGTTCTAAAACAGGAGTTTCTCCAACAACTATCATATCTGTTACAAAATAGTCATCACTTCCACCAGGATTCGTTACCGTTAACGTAACAGTATAAGTACCCGGAGTGTTATATGTGTATTGTGGATTTTGTTCTTCTGAAGTATCTCCATTACCGAAATTCCATGACCATGATGCTGGCGAATTTATACTTTCATCTGTAAACTGAACAGTAAGATTATCACAACCCTCTGTTACATCTGCTGAAAAATCAGCTACAGGTGGATCAGGTATAATCTCAGTTATAATAATACATTCACTTGCTTCGCAAGCTGCACCATTTTCTGTAACTGTTACACAATACTCTCCTGCTGGAAGCCCTGTGTGTGTGTCATTAGATCCTTCAAAATCATTAGGTCCAGTCCAATACCAATAATATGGTGGTGTACCACCTCCTAATATACTTACTGTAACGCTACCATCACTTTCTCCATAATTTGCCTGGGTCATGCTTACGTCAATATTTGGTGTTTCTCCAACATAAATATAACCACTCACAATAATATCATCGCTACCTGTTGCATTAGAAACTGTTAATGAGACAGTATATAATCCTGATGCAGAATATGTATGTGTTGGATTCTCTTCAGAACTTGTTGCCGAACCGTCACCAAAATCCCACTCCCATGAAGTTGGAATATTTGCACTTTCATCTGTAAACAGAACTGTTAGGTTATCGCAACCCAAAGTTTCATTAGCAGAGAAATTTGCAACTGGTGCTGCACCATTAGTGTCTACTGTTCCACATGCTGTAGCTGTACAAAGATTCATATCTTCAACTGTTACACAGTAAATCCCTCCTGTCAGTCCAGTTATTGGGTTTCCTGTTGTGTATGCGGGGCCCCATGTATACATATATGGCAAATTCCCTCCCATAGCATTTGCCGTAGCTGTACCATCATTCGCTCCGGGAGCAGATTCCGGTGTTGTTGTTACAGTTACTGTAGGAGATTCAATCAAAGTCACATTAACATCATCTGTGGATGTACAACCATTAGCATCTTCAACAACAACGGTATAAGTTCCTGTTGATGTTGCTTCATAATTTTGACCACCTGCAACACCTTCCCAAATATAAGAAGTATATCCAGTACCGGCATCAAGTGTTACAGTACCATCACATGCACTTGTTAAGTTATCGCCTATATCAACTTGTGCTGCATTATTTATAGTTACTGTAAAACTATTCTCAGCTGTACAATTTGGTGATGTGCCTGTTTCAGCATAAATTGTTATTACTTGTGATTCTGTGATTATAGTTCCTGCAGGTAGCAATGTTCCAAGATTATTAAAACATTGTCCATTGGTTAAGACAGGAATTGTATATGAATCGCAAACCTCAACATCATCAAGAGCATCAATAAGTGGAGTTTCATTTATTGTAACTGTAAAGCTATTTTCAGCTGTACAGTTTGGTGTAGTGCCACTTTCAGCATAAACATACACAGTTGTTGTTCCGGTAATTTCATATCCTGCAGCAACAGGGTTTACACCTCCTGCAGATAAGAAATAATCTCCATCAGTAAGTGCAGGTAAGAAATAAGAATCGCATGCAGTAACATCTGCTGGTGCATCAACATTAGGAATATCGTGTATTGTTACATCTGCAGAACCTTCGTCACCCCAACAACCTTCTGCTGATTGAGAACGGAAGTAATATGTTCCACTTGCAGATACATTCTCTGAAGAGCTTGCTGTTGTTGTGCTTGTTCCTCCTGTTGTTGTATTTTGCCAATATATTGTTCCTCCTGCTCCGCCACTTGCGTTCAGAGTGACATCTCCACCACATTGTGTTGTACCACCTAATACAGTTACAGGATCCGGAATATCATTAATAGTAACAGAAGCTGAACCTTCGTTACCCCAGCAACCTTCTGCAGATTGTGCACGGAAATAATATGTCCCGGTAGCTGAAACTGTTTCAGAAGAACTTACGATAGCAGTACTTGTTCCTCCAGAAGTAGTATTTTGCCAATATATTGTTCCTTCACCACCATTGTCTGCTGTTAAAGTTATATCTCCACCACATTGTGTTCCACCACCGGAAACTACAACATCTGCAGGAATATCATTAATTGTTGCTGTAACAGGAGTTCTTGAACTAATACACTCATCTCCTGTCATAATTTCCCAATTATAAAAATAATAATAATAATCTGTATCACCAGCATTTGTACCAGTAATTGACACAACATCATCAATATTATAAGGCCAACTTGTTCCTGAATTATTTCTCCATAAATTAGGTGTATTGGTTCCACATTTTAGCTGATAATCAGTTCCTGCAGGAATATCAAATCCTAATTCAACAGTATTTATTCCTGTTGTAAGAGTAACCGTTTTAGAATCAATAATAGCATCTGAACTATTTCTAAGCTCAATTATTCTATCTCCATCTGTGTTACTATTTACCTGAACAGAAACTAAGTTAAAGTCTTCATTAGCTGTGAATATCAAATAATAATTATTCGATGATGTATGATTTCCTCCATTACTTGAAATATCAGAACTTCCTCCTGTATAATATTCTGGTGTCACTCCAGACTGAACATAATATGAAGTTGTAGAAGTAAAGTTTTCTGTTAAAGAAGTACCGGCATTTACTATACTTCCTCCTGTCGCTGCATCATACCAAACTAATGTGCCTGAACCAGAAGCAGTTAATGTTAAATCTGCAGCTCCACAAGATTCAGCACTTGTTGTTGTTGGTGCATCAGGCATATCAACAGTAATCATATCTGTAATTGAATGAGAATCTATTCCGTATGCGTTTGTCACCTCAAGTGTAACAGTATATGTCCCATTTGCAGTATAAGTATGTGTAGGATTTTGTTCTGTACTAGGATCAGAGCTATCACCAAAGTTCCATGACCAACCTGTTGCTGCATAAGACAAATCGTCAAACTGAACAATTCCTGTACAAGTACTTGTTACATCTGATGTAAAATCAGCAACCGGAGGGTCGGATGGAGAATAACATGAAATTTCTGCTACCCAACCGTCTCTTGTAACACCTCCATCAGAAACGAAATTCAAAGTTAAGGCTCCAGATGGATCTGTTGATGTTACAACACCATTTGTTCCTATCACCGTTAAATCTACATCACAATAAGAACCTATCTCAGTTGCTGAAACATTTTCCCCGTCATATATTGCTAAATAATCATAACAATCAGGATAACCGGAATTTTCTTCTATATCAAATTCTGTAAAAGTTAATCTTACAAATGAACCTGCAGTTGAAGGATAGATAGTTAGTGTATAATCTTCGTTATTTTCATATTGTGAATCCCCTCCGGAATCTTTAAACAATCCACTACAACGTGTTGATGTTCCGTCCGACATTAGCAAGTCT
>CAYUWD010000032.1:0-26324 GCA_964448235.1 uncultured Bacteroidales bacterium
TAGAACTTACTGCCAACCCCTTTTTTTGATTCTAATTTAATCTCGCACCCTAATAACTCAGAATAAGCCTTAACAATAGAGAGGCCTAAACCGGCTCCCTCAATAACCTCACTTTTATTATCATCCAGACGGCTAAATCTGTTAAATATAATTTCATGATTCTCTTTCTCTATTCCGATCCCGGTATCCTCAACAAAGACTTCAACAAAATCATCTCCCTTTTTAAAACCTAATTTTACAGTCCCAGAAAAAGTATATTTAATTGCATTCTTAACTAAATTAACAATAATGCTTAATAGTTTTTCCTTATCTGTTTCAATAGTTATAAAGCAATCTGATTCGTATGTTTCAAACACTAAATCAATTCCTTTTTTCTCTGCTTCAGGTTTAAAGAAATCATATTGTTCAGATAACAAGTTATATAAGTTAACTGATGATTTATTTATCTTGATAAGATTGGCCTGTATTTTAGATAATGCAATTAAGTCGTTTACAATTTGTAGCAATCGGAATCCACTCTGTTGAATAATATTTAAATATTTTTCACTTTTGGGATCCAGACCTTCCTTTAATAATAGTAGTTCGGTAAAACCAAGCAAACCATTTAAGGGAGTACGAATTTCATGACTCATATTAGCAAAGAAAGCAGACTTTAATCTCTCACTTTCTTCGGCTTTAAGCTTTGCTTTTAATAGCTCATCTTCAATACTTTTATGATTTGTTATATCAATTAGAGTTCCTGTAACTACAAATGGCTTACCATCTTTCCACTCACTTATTTGAGCTCTGCTTGATAACCAATGCCAGCTTCCATCTTTATGCTTTGCTCTAAACTCATTAGAATACTCGCCAATTTCTCCTAACAAGTATGAACTCATCAGGTTCTTCATTTGGCTAATATCATCAGGATGAACAAGATTATAATATGTATCAGTCATATTATTGAAATCACCATATTTATAACCTAATAATTTATGCATTTTTTCATCAGCAAACATCTCCTTTGTTTCAACATTTCTTCTCCAGACACCGGCATTTGCAATATCTAAAGCAAGGTTTATAATCCCTTCACTTTCCTTAAACTTACGTTCTACTTCTACTTTCTGAGTAATATCCATCACATTACCTAAAAAGAATGATGGTTTCCCCTCGGCATTATTAAATACAGAGGCTGTTAAAATTCCTGTTACAGTATGACCGTCTTTATGTATAAAATTCTTTACTATCGAAAAAGACTCAATTTTACTATCTCTTAAATCTCTTTGCTTATTTAGATTCTCCTCTAAGCTTTCCTTATGCGTAATATCTGATAGAGTTTTCCCTATAATCTCTGTCTCTGTATAGCCAAGCATTTTACAATATGCTTCATTTGCAGATAGAATCTCAAAATCCAAAGATACCATTGCTATTGGCATAACAGTATTTTCATACATTTTTCGGAATTTCTCTTCGCTTAGTTTTATTCTGATTTCATTTTCTTTTCGCTGAGTAATTTCACTTGCTACTGAAATATAACCAACAACTCTTTCTTTTTTCTCATCCCATTGAGGAGTTGCTTTATCTCTAATCCACTTTATTTTTCCGGTTTTGCAAACAATCCTTTGAATAGTTACTACTGTTTCTCCTAAAAGTAAACGATCTACTCTATCTTCTATACTGGGAAAATCTTCAGGCAGAAAAAGTTTCTGAATTACATCAAGGTTTTCCATATCTTCAGGAGAGTATCCCGTAATCTCTTTAAAGTTTCCAAAAGACCACTCTAGAGAAATACCTCCTTGCTCAGTAAACTTATGATAATATGCATAATCAACAGATGCATTACAGACTTTCTGTAAAATATCGATATTATTTAAAACTTCTTTATTGTTGTTCATAGACTAGTAAGGCATTGCGCAATAACAAATTTCTTAGAAACTATGGTACAAGGCTAAACCACAAGCAAGAGAAACAGAAAAAAATAGGCATTCATTTCCTCAGCTCTACCTATCAATACAAAAATAAGATTAATTTATTGAATTACAATACAATAGATAAACTTTAACAAAAATGTACTCTGCAGAAAATTGAAGGTCTTTAATTATCGCATTTTGACACCTAAATCTATAGCACATCAAACATAAAAGCCTCTTGTTTTATCTGCTATCCCACTATTAACCCGCATTATCCCGCATTATTACCTTCGTTGAGGGCTAATTCATCATAAAAAAAAGCACCCAGAAGACTGAGTGCTTAAATATATAAATTATAAGAAGTTATACGTTACGTAGAATAACAGCAGTACCCATTCCTCCGCCAATACATAATGAAGCAAGTCCATATACATTATTTTCACGTTTCATCTCATGGATTAAAGTTACAACGATTCTATTACCTGAAGCGCCAATCGGGTGTCCAAGAGCAATTGCTCCACCGTTTTTATTACATCTTTGCTTAAAGAACTCGTCATCTACACCATGGTCTTGTTTAAGTTGTTTCATAACACCAAGAGATTGTGCAGCAAATGCTTCATTTAATTCAAGCACCTCCATATCTTGCAATTTCATATTTGCTTTTGAAAGCACATTTTTTATTGCTGGCACGGGTCCCATTCCCATAATTGAAGGATCTACAGCTCCCTGTCCAACATTAACAATCTCTACAATTGGTTTTAATCCCAATTCTTTAACCATATCTTCAGAAGCGACTAGTACAAATGACGCACCATCATTTATTCCTGAAGCATTTCCTGCAGTAACAGTACCATCCTTTTTAAATGCCGGACGTAATTTTGCAAGTTTTTCAATATTTGTGCCTCTATTTAAATGCTCATCGGCATCAAATACAATAGTTTCTTTACGAGATTTTATTTCAATAGGGATAATTTCTTGTTTAAATTTCCCATCATCCTGAGCTTTAGCTGCTTTAATTTGAGAACCAGCAGCAAATTCATCTTGTTCTTCACGTGTTAGAGAATATTTTTCTGCAATATTCTCTGCAGTAATTCCCATATGATAATTATTAAAAGCATCCCATAGACCTTCATTTATCATATGATCAGTTGCCGTCATATTACCCATTTTATATCCTGTTCTAGTTTGTCCGGGAATTAAGAATGGTGCTGCAGACATATTTTCGGTACCACCTGCTAAAATAAGTTTAGCTTCGCCTGCTTTTATTGCAGTATAAGCATTTGATATTGCTTTCATACCTGATCCACAAACCATATTAAGAGAATATGCAGGAACTTCTTTAGGCACACCTCCATTTATTGAAGCCTGACGGGCAATACCTTGACCTAATCCTGCAGAAAGAATATTTCCAACAATAACTTCATCTATTTTTGCCGGATCAATTTTTGTTTCGTCAATAATATTTTTTATAACTTCAGATGCAATTGCCGGAGCACTCATTTTTGCTAATGAGCCTCCAAATTTTCCAACAGCAGTTCTTTTTGCTGCGACTATATAAACTTTTTTCATAATATTTAGTATTAATGTTTGTTGTAACTTTATGCAATTATTAATTTTACTAGTTATTGGTTATTAGCTTTTAGCTATTTGCCGTTGGCTATTAGCTGTTAGCTAATTACCATAAACTATTGAATTTTGTTTTTCTATATCAATTCTTAACAATTAAGATTTCATATCACAAAGATTATCAGAAATACTAAGTTTGGCTTCAGTTGCAGCCTGTACTTCTTCTACAGTAAATAATGGATTTATCTCACGCAGTTCGATACCATTTTCTGTAACTTCCATTACTCCCATTTCTGTAACAATTGTATTTACTTGACCTTTGGCTGTTAATGGCAACTTACATTTAGTTAAAATTTTATGATTTCCTTTAGCTGTATGTTCCATAGCCAAAACAACTCTACGAGCACCTGTTAATAAATCCATAGCTCCACCCATTCCTGGAGTAAGTTTACCAGGTATAGACCAATTCGCAAGATCACCCTTAACGTCCACCTGCATTGCACCTAAAACAGTTACATCAACATGACCACCACGAATAACTGAAAATGATAATGCAGAGTCGAATGTTGCAGCTCCTGGAAATGCAGTTATATAACCTCCACCAGCATTTAACATATCTTCATTTTCTTCACCTTCAGGAGGAGTTGGTCCCATTCCTAATAATCCATTTTCGGATTGAAGTGTAAGATTTACATCATCGGGCAAATAATTAGGCACCAATGTTGGAAGGCCTATACCAAGATTTACGACATCTCCATCTTTTAATTCAAGAGCTACTCTCTTAGCAATTATTTCTCTTATTTGAGCTTTATCCATAATATAAATTTTATTTATTTAAACGTCTATATAATTCCTGTGCAATATAACTTCCTACATCATCAGCATATGAATTCATACTAAAGCCGGCATCATAACCTAATTCTTTAGCAAGCTCATGTGAAATTCTAGGTCCACCACATATAAGAATTAATTTATCTCTCAGTCCTTCAGCTTCTAGCATCTCAACTAATTCTGTAAGATTTTTAATATGAACATCCTTTTGAGTTACAGTCTGTGAAACTAAAAGTGCATCTGCTTTTAATTCGATTGCTTTTGCAATAAATTCTTCATTAAGGACTTGTGAACCCATATTTAGAGCTTCGAACATTTCATATCTTTCTAAGCCATAATGCCCCGCATAACCTTTCATATTCATTATAGCATCAATACCCACAGTGTGTGCATCTGTTCCGGTACTTGCACCAATTATAACAATTTCACGACCAATTTTCTCTTTGATAAAAGCATCAGTTTCTTTCATACTCATAGCAGTTGCTTCTACTTTTGGCACATGAATAGAAGAATAATCCACAGTATGTGTTGTTGATCCATAGCAATTAAAAAATGTAAATCCTTTTGTTAATTCTTTATAATAAACCACCTGAGGGTTTTCAAATCCCATTTTTTTCATCATTTGCTTTGCAGCCTCAACCGCCTCCTCTGTACATGGAACTGGGAGTGTAAAACTAAGCTGAGTTTTACCATCATTCATTGTATCACCGTAAGGCTTAATTTTTTTAAGATCCAGAGTTTGATCAAAATCATTCTGATCCATTGAATATAACCCACCACTCATTATTTGTTTCCTCCTTTCATTAAATCAATAAACGGATTAAAATAATTATCTGTTTTCGCAGTTACACCTGCAAGTCCTTTACCACCTGTTTTGGGACGTTTAACATCTGCAAACATGCCCTTTTCAAGTGCATCGAACAAGCCTTCTTTTTCGATTTCGCTAAGTAACTGATATGCATCATCAACAACCTTCTGAGCGCGTTTTTGAATCATACCATCTTTTTTAAATTCTACTTCTTCTCCAATATTTTTCATATTTTTAAAAATATACTGAGCATTTTCGATAGCGAGATATCTATCAGACATAAATGGAGTATGTATTGCCTCTGTAATCATACCTAATAACTGAATTCCTTGTCCTGTCCAAATTGATATTTCATTAAATAAAGCATTTTGAATTTGCCCTCTAAAAACATTTCCAGTCATAAATTTAGTTGGAGGCATATATTTAAGTGTTGCTTTAGGAAATATCTCTCTGGTCATTTGAGCCTGAGCTAATTCATATAAGAATCCATTTTCAAGTTCAGGATTCATCTCAAAAGCATGACCAAGTCCCATTTGCTCTTCTTTCATTCCTGCCAAAAGTGCAAGTTGTTCATTTATAAGATCAGATGCCAAAACAGTATGAGCTTCTTCGTAAGCATCAGCAGTTGTTAAGTAATTATCTTCACCTGTATTGATTATCACACCGGCAAAACCATTTATTACTCTTGAAAAATACTGATCTATTATTGTACGTTGCATATTGATATCACGAAAAAGAATACCATAAAGAGCATCATTGAGCATAACGTCTAGACGTTCAATTGCGCCCATAGCAGCAATTTCTGGCATACATAATCCTGAACAATAGTTACAAAGTCTGATATATTTACCAACTTCCTCTCCTACCTCATCAAGAGCTTTTCGCATGATCCTAAAATTCTCCTGAGTAGCAAAAGTGCCTCCGAATCCTTCGGTAGTAGCACCATAAGGAACATAATCCAGCAAACTCTGACCAGTAGTTCTTATAACTGCAATAATATCAGCTCCTTGGCGTGCAGCAGCTTGAGCCTGAACAACATCTTCATAAATATTGCCTGTTGCAACAATTACATACAAGTATGGTTTATCACCTTCACCAATCGTTTTCAGAAAATTGTCACGTTTTGCAAGATTGTTTTTTATCCTTTCGATACTTGCTTCAACTAAGACCTGAATAACATCTTTTATCTTATTTAAAGGATGTACCGGCATTTTTGTTAAATCTAATTCCTCCGCAGAAACTTTTTCGGCAATTTCCTGAGTAGAAAGTCCTGTTTCAATAATTGCATTACCAAGATAAAACAATACCCCTTGTCCAACACTACCCTTTTCATGTAACTGGTTTACAACTACATTTGGCAAAGGGACATCACTATCATCAACTCCATCTATTCCGACTAATCGACACAAGGTTCTTTCTACCGAAACTGTAGTATAATTATCGACAAATTTTTGGACATCGTTAGCAATATTTCCCGCTAGCTCTTTTGCCTTATCAATTTTTCTAAAATCTAATCCTAATTTGCTAATTCCCATCATTTTTTGATTAATAGAATCTTTAATTATTTAATCTGCCAAATTTAAGAAAAAAATAGGATTAAAACAAGATGGAAAATAAGTGTTTTTAAAGCATAAAATGGATTTACAATAAGCAATATCCAATAAGCAATATTCAATAAGCAATATTCAATAAGAAATATTCAATAAGAAATATTCAATAAGAAATATTCAATAAGCAATATTCAATAAGCAATATTCAATAAGCAATATTCAATAAGCAATATTCAATAATTCCCGATAAAATAGAAATTGTAATCAGTTAAAATCTTTACAATTTCAATTATTATCATATTCGATAAAAAAATTCTATAACAATTTCTTTTTTTATCGAGGATCCTCGAAGAATTACAAAAATCATAGATTTTTTATTCTTCGGGACAATAAGCAATAAGCAATAAGCAATATTCAATGTACAATAAGCAAGCAACAAACAACTAGGACTTACGCAAGTAACTCTAGAACTTATACACTCCTTACACGAGTAACTCGCACAAGACTGTATTACTTACGCACTCCTTACGCGAGTTACTCGCGCAAGACTGCAATACTACTAAATACTGCTAAACAAACAATTTTACCTCACAAAAATCTTTCCTTTGCCTTTTTTTAGACAATTACCAACAATTTTAGCATTTTTTATTCCGGCTTTATGTAAAGCTTCTAGTACTTTATTTTTTTCAGATTGAGGAACAGTTAAAAGCAAACCTCCAGAAGTTTGTGCATCGGAAAGCATTAGTTTAGATGTTTCGGAAATATCTTTTTCCCAGACAACATGTTTTGCAAAATAACTTAAGTTATTAGCGCTACCTCCAGGAATAACGCCTGCAGCTGCCATAGATTCTGTTTCAGCAAAAAACGGGACTTCATCTGAGAATAATTCAACATCAATTTTACTAGCTAAACTTACCTCACTTAAATGTCCGATTAATCCAAATCCTGTAACATCGGTACATGCATGAACAGAATAATCTGAAATTGTTTCTGCTGAAATTTTGTTAAGCTGACTCATAGAGCTAATAATTTCATCTTTAACTTCATCAGTTAGCAAGCCTCTTTTTAAAGCTGTCGTTAAAATACCTGTACCAATTGATTTAGTTAAAATTATCGCATCACCTTCCTGTGCACTTGCATTTTGCCAAGTTTTTTCAGGACTTACTATGCCACTCACAACCATTCCATACTTTGGTTCAGGATCATCTATAGTATGACCTCCCAAAATACTAATTCCGGCTTCTTTTGCTTTATCTGATGCTCCTTTGAGAATATTTTTAAGAACATTCATAGGCAACCTGTTTGAAGGAAACCCAACAATATTCAGTGCAAATATTGGCTTTGCGCCCATTGCATAAATATCACTTAAAGAATTTGCAGCAGCAATTGCTCCAAACTCATAAGCATCATCAACTATCGGAGTAAAAAAATCAACCGTTTGAACAAGAGCTGTTTCGTTATTTATTTTGTAAACTGCTGCATCATCAGAATTCTGAGTATCAATCAAAACATTTTTATCCTGCCAGAGAGGCATATCAATCAGAATTTTCTCGAGTTCCTGAGGTCTCAATTTACAAGCACATCCTAAACCCTGAGTAAATTTTGTGAGTTTTATATCAGAAGTATCTTCTATGTCTGAAACGACATTTTCATTTTCATCTGACTTTAGCTTTTTAATAATCCCTACAATAATATTTGATGCTTTTACTATTTCATCTTTGGTAGTTTTACGTCCAACAGAAAAACGAATTGTTCCCATTGCAAAATTCTGATCAAGATTAATAGCTGTTAGTACAGGTGATACGTCAATTGAATCCGTATGACATGCGGCTCCCGCAGAAGCAGCAATATCGTTCAATTCCATTTCGTTTAAAAGAACATTTGCTTCGATACCATAAAAACTAATATTTAAAGTATTTGGTAATCTTAAATCAGGATGACCATTAAGTTTAACATCTTTAACTTTATCTGTTATGTTTTTGTGCAAAAGATCACACATTTCTTTCATATGCAAAAGATTTTTACCAAGATCGCGACCTGCAATTTCACAAGCTTTACCTAAGCCAACTATTTCAAGAACATTTTCTGTTCCGGCGCGTTTATTTTGCTCATGGTCAGCACCATGAATAAGCTTTTCCAGCACAATACCATCTTTGATATACAAAGCACCAATACCTTTTGGGGCATATAATTTATGCCCAGCAATTGAAAGCATATCAACACCAAGTTCTTTTATGTCTGTTGGATATTTACCTACTGATTGTGCTGCATCTGTATGAAATATAATATTATGCTTTTTACATATTTTTGAAATTTCACTAATTGGCTGAATAGTTCCAATCTCATTATTTGCATGCATTACCGTTACAAGTATTGTTTCTGAAGTAATTGCATCCTCAAGATTGTCAATTTGAACTATACCATCTTCATCTACCGGAATATAAGAAACCTGAAATCCCTGTTTTTCAAGATATTTACACACTTCAAAAACTGCCGGATGTTCTATAGTTGATGTAATAATATGTTTTCCACGATGAGAATTAGCATAAGCATATCCTTTAATAGCATAATTATTTGCTTCGCTTCCACCACTAGTAAAAATAATTTCTGACGAACTACAATTCAACAATTTTGCAACTTGCTTTCGTGCATTTTCAACAGCCATCTTTGTCTTAGCTCCATAAGAATGTGAACTCGAAGGATTTCCAAACAAATCATACAGATAAGGTTTCATTGCATCTGCAACTTCTTTGTCTATTGGAGTTGTTGCATTATAATCGAGATAAATTCCCATAATATCAATTCTTTTGTAACAAAGTTAAAAACAATAATTATAATCCATTATGATATTTACTATTTTACCCTTAACATATTGCAAATTATAATTATTTCTATTACTTTTGAAGTAAAGTCAACCATAATTAAAAATGAAAACCTTTATAACAATAATAGCACTTATATTAATATCATTACTTTCTTTTTCCCAGGAAAAAGTAAACCTGAGAAAGCTTCACAGACATTCAAAAAAAGGATATACTTATGCAAACTATGAATTAGGCAGAATTTATGATGAAGGAAGATTAGTTAAAAGAGACTCCCTAAAAGCTGCAGAGTATTATGAAATTGCTGCAGAACGGGATAACCCTAATGCTATAAAATGGATGATTAACTTTTATGGAAATCAAAAAGATGAAAACCCAAGATTATATTTTTTATGGACTGAAAAAGCTGCTAATCTGGGAGATTCTGTAGCGATTTATAGTATTTCAAAGATGTATGAAGAAGGCTTAGGCTGTAAAAAGAGTCTTCATAATAGGTTTCACTATTGTGAAAAAGCTGCAAAAAAAGGGTATACCCCCGCCCAAAAAGATATGATTGAGTTTTACATGACAGGTTTCATGACTGATACATCTTTCTCAAAAGCTCTGAGCTGGCACGACACATTAGCAATGAGAGGTGATATAGAATCACAAAATTATCTCGCAAGCTTATACTATTCGGGATTTGAAATTGATTGGGATATTTCTAAAGCGATTGACTATTACATACTGGCAGGAGAAAACAACGACCCTATTGCACAGGTTTGTCTATTAACACACTTTAGTGGAAAATACGGAACGAAATCAGATTCCGTTCAGTTTAAATATTGGTATCAAAGATTTAGTGAAAATCCTAATCTGGATAAATTATTACCCATAGAATATAGTACAAATGGATATATAAAACTAGCATATGAACAAAACCATCCAATTGCAACTATGGCGTATTGGTCGCAAATTAAAAATTCTACTAATGACACAATCTTATTAAATAATGTTTTAGGTTCCTTAGTTATGCTTGCTGAAAATCAATTCAAGTACGCACAATATCAAATTGCAGATTATTGCTTTCAAAACAGAAAAAAAATAGATTATAACCAAAAATTAATATTGGATTATGCAAAAAGTGCAAACAAAAGTGGTATTCCGGAAGCAAAAGCATTATTATCAGAGATGTTTAAAGATAAATATGGAAGAAAACACTATAGAACACTCTCTTATTATTATCATGATGCCATTAAAAATGATATATACTGGGCAGCAGATTCCTTAATCGTAACATACATAAATAATGGGCGCAAAGATCTTACAATCGAATATTTTAACAAATATAAAGATATTTGTAGTCCAGAAACATATTATAAAATATCATATGAACATTATTTAAATGATTATGGAATAAGTAATGTAGAAGCAATCTCATATTGCCAACATGCTATTGATAATCATTTCATTAAAGCAGAATTACTACTTGCTACATATTATTATGAAGGTTTTTTTTTAGAGAAAGATTGCAAAGCAGCTTTTGAAATTCTCAATAAAGAAAAGCTTAAAGAGTTTGCAGAAACTGATTATCGTTTAAGTCAAATTTACATGACTGCTTGTGAAGTTGAAGAGGATTTAGACAAAGCTTATACATTACTTAAACGATCTGCTGATAATGGGTTTCCCAAAGCTCAATACGATTACGCTGAGCTAATAAATAAAGGGACATTCAATGATATACCAAGGAAGGAAAGTTTCAAATATTATGAATTGGCAGCTATTGGCGGAATTAATGAAGCTCAACTATATGTTGGACGAAGTTATTATGATGGTATAATTGTAAAAAAAGATGATGAGAAAGCATTTCGCTATTTAAGCGAAGCAAAAATTCGCGAAGATGTTGAATTACATTATATTTTAGCAAAGCTGATTTGCGAAATGTCACCTGAAAACCCGGATAAAGATATGCAGAGAGCTGCTTATGCCTGTTTATTTGCTATAGATAAAGGTAATACATATGCTAACCAATTATATTATAAATATAATTTGGAATATTATATAGGTATATTAGAAAGGCCAGGCGTAGATTGTTGTCATTAAAAGTTTTATTACTTAATCAATCCTAAATATTCCTCATCAACACCCAAAATTTCTGCAATACGAATTGCTTCATTTGGAACAGAATCTGTATCAACTTCTGATAAGGAGTAGTCCATAAAATTATTTATATTTTCGACAGTAATCTTATCAGAATCTGAGATATCTGATAACCCTTTTACTCTTAATCGCTTACATTCTGCTTTAATCCCACTATAATGTGTTGTAATTGGCGAGCAGACATTATATTTTTTCATCATTTCAATAAATGCTGATACCAAAAGTTTTCCCTCTACAGGGTTAGTCGTACGAGCAAGTTCATCTATCAAAGCAAAAACCCTAGTGCCTTTTTTCGATTCCGTAATAATCTGATTAATATTAGTCATTTCAACAGCAAAAGAAGAAAGCCCGTTTAGTTCATTATGCTGATCTCCAATATTTAAGACAACCTTATCAAACAAAATCATATTTGCTGATTCTGCTGGAACATAAAACCCAAACTGAAACATCAGCTGAGATAAAGCCAAAGTACGAAGTAATACAGTTTTACCAGACATATTTGCCCCTGTAATCAAGACAGGCTGATTTTCAAAACTTATATCTATAGGTTGATAATTTCGTCCTTTTTCTTTTAAAATACTTTGAACATAAGGATTAAACAATTCACGATATTCTATTTTCTCGTAGAACTGAGGTTCGCATAAATTAAAATCGTCTATCAAAATAGATTTTGCCAAAAGAATGTCAAAATGTGCAAGGCGTTTAAAATTATGACTAAGAATATCTTCAAATGCACGAAGTTTCTTACTCAGTTTTAACCTTATTTTATCTTCTTCCTCAATACATTTAAGTCTAATCTGCTCAGCTTTATCTGAATTATCAATATTTACATTTGACAATTCTTTTCGTAGTTCCTTTAAACGTTCACTATAAGAAGAATAAATATAAAAGGAGTTTTCTCCAGTCTTGTCCGGATCTAAAATTGCTAAAATCTCATCAACATTATGAAATTCAAAAATATCAAATCCTTTAGATTCAAGAATTGCTGCAATTTGCTTTTTAATAGTTACAAAATTTTTGATTTCAAACAATTGAATGTCATCAAGAACTGCAGATTCATTTTTTAAATTTTCAAGTGTTGATTGAATATCTTTAAAAGAATGAAGTCTAAATGCAATATCATTCAAATCTGATGGTGACAATTTTTCAGAATAAAATTGAAAAGTATATGCTAAAAATTCTAATTCAACCTTCAATTTAAACTCATCTGTAATAAGATCTGTTTCCATCAAGAAATTCCTACCAGGAGCTGATGAAAGCTTAAGGTTATCATAGATATACCTCAGACTATTATTATTTCCAATATGAAATTTAAAACTATTTCTCATCTATCATTCTTACATCGTATACAGGCAAATCTGTTTTCTCTGAAATCATTTTTCGAAGTTTCAATGAATCTAAAACAAATCCATTTGGAGCAACAGGATTTACACATATTGCCATCAAGTTTGTTTTTAAAAGTACTTTGACACTTCCACCTTTTTTCAAAAATGAGTTCAACACTTTCTGTTTCACAAATATACGACTAAAATCTTTAACAACTATTTCAATCTCATTTAAACTCTTTTGAGCCCTTAACAGTTCAACTAATTTATCATTCAAAACTCCGCTCACAAATATCGTGTTACCCGCCTTAAGTAAAAGATCTGTTTTATTTTCTAAAAGGAAAGCAGATTGAATACCTAGATCAATAATTTCATCATTTGCTAAAGCAAAAACGCCTTGACTCTTTTCAAGTAAAACATCACTTAGATTAGATTCAAACATTGGCAATTGAATAAGCGAATGTGTATAGGCTGTTTGTTTTACAAGCGAATTAATATTTGCTGATAATGCAGCTCCAGTTGATAAAATCATACTATCAGTAACAGAAGGACTACCCAAACTTTTTCTAGACAACGCACCATCAACAATTACAATATCTGGATTGTAAATAAATAGATCGTTGATTACATTTTTTAACCAAAAAGTATCAGGAGGACCTGAAAAAACCACTTTCCCTTTTGACTTTGCACGAGCAATTATCAATCTACCTAATGAAGTTCTTCTTTCAGAGATATTAAGGATTTCTGCATCTAACTTTTTTGAATTAAAGTGAGTTTCTGAAGTAACAAATACAGCCCCTGGATGCAATTCAATCTCAGGTTTTTTAGTATTAGTAACTTGATCTATACTTTCTCCATCTATCCCAATTGATGTTAAAGCTGCAATTCTATTTTCCACATTTAATCTATTCAGAATATAATTTAAACACTCTGTCTTGCCGGTATTTTTCTCCATACCCACAATAGACAAACTTTTGTGCTTCAATATTTCCTTTATAAATGGCAATTTTTTAAAATAAAATTAATAAACAATATACAAAAAAACAAATCTCAAAAAACAAATCGAATCAACTTGAAATTTGAGATTTAAGGTTTGATATTTTGTGCTACTTATGTCTTTTCTTTCTTGATAAATCCTGTGGTTCAAGAGCAAGTTGATCACCTCTTAATAATGCTGCAACACCTTCATTTTCTTTAACATCATTACAATCTTCATTATTCGTATAATCTGTAGGTTCTGTATAAGTTGTAATAACTCCTTCGAAGTTTCTAAGTACGACTTTCCCCGGACTTTGAGAAATTAAATATGTTGGCATAACAGGAATTTTCCCACCACCACCAGGTGCATCAACAACAAATGTAGGAACAGCATACCCAGAAGTATGGCCTCTTAAATTTTCTATAATTTCGATACCTTTTGAAACTGGTGTTCTAAAATGCTCCAATCCCATTGACAGGTCACATTGATAAATATAATATGGACGCACACGAATTTTAACCAATTCATGAACTAATTTTTTCATTGTATGTACACAATCATTAACCCCTCTTAATAAAACTGATTGGTTTCCAAGTGGGATTCCAACATTAGCTAATTTTGCACAAGCATTAGTTGATTCGGGAGTAATTTCTTTAGAATGATTAAAATGAGTATTTAGCCATATTGGATGATATTTTTTCAACATATCTACAAGCTCATCAGTTACTCTTTGAGGACAAACTACAGGAGTACGTGTCCCAATACGAATTATCTCAACATGAGGGATTACTCTAAGTCTTTTTATAATAGATTCGAGCATTTTATCAGACACCATAAGAGCATCACCCCCAGAGAGCAACACATCTCTAACTGCTGGTGTTTTAGCAATATAATCAATTGCTTTTTGAATTCTATCTGAAGGTGATTCGTGATCGGTTTGACCAGCAAAACGACGACGAGTACAATGACGACAATACATAGAACACATATCAGTAATCAAGAAAAGTACTCTATCAGGATAACGATGTGTTAAACCAGGTACAGGAGCATCTTCATCTTCATGCAATGGATCCAGCAAATCTGCAGCTGACTGGTAAGTTTCAGCACCTGTAGGAATTGCTTGCCTACGTACAGGACAATTTTGATCTTCAGGATCGATTAAACTTAAATAATACGGCGTTATAGCCATACGTAAAGTTTGTAAAGATTTTGCAACACCTTCTTCTTCTTCTGGTGTCAAACTAATGTACTTTTTTAATTCGTCTAATGTTTCTATACGATTTTTAACCTGCCATTTCCAGTCATTCCACTGTTTATCGCTTACATTAGGAAACATTTTTTTTCTACCTTCATTTAACATAACAATAGAATTTATATATATAATTTTTCAAATAAGTTTCGTATCGACTTAGATTCTCGCAAAATATTTATTGTCAAATCTGCATGTCCTTTAGCATATCCATTCCCAACAATAAGATTAATATCCTTACCAACCCCTTCTGCTCCAAGTGCTGCTTTAGTAAATGATGTCGCCATAGAGAAAAAGTAAATTAACCCTTGACCTTTAGTAATAAGAATTGAGGTCATCTCAGTAGACTGAACATTAACATTATTAATAGTAACATCACAACCTCTTTCAGTTGTAATTTCCGTTACTTTTTTATAAACATCCATTACATTTGTAGCATCTGCAACAATAACATGATGAGCAAGTTTTAGATCTTTTATTCTTTTAGCATTTTCTTCCGAATACTCAACCACAATAACTTTTCCAAAAGGGCCCACATTTTTCATTGCCTGATAACAACACAAAATACCGGATTTTCCACCACCTCCAATAATACAAACAGTATCACCTTCTTTTACTAATCTATCAACCTGAGCAGGAGCACCTGCTACATCTAAAGCGGCTAAAGCAAGTTTTTCTGGAATATCACTTGGTAAAATAGCAAAAATGCCACTAGCAAATAAAATTGCTTGCGCTTTCACATCAACTTGGTCATTATTAGCATCAAGTTTTATAATCTCATATAATTTTAATGGTGTTAATGATAGTGAAACTAAAGTTGCAATTTTATCTCCAACTTTTAATTTTTTGTTTGGAAAATTTGGACCTATTTCCTTAACAATTCCTATTAGCATTCCACCTGATCCTGTAACCGGATTCTGCATTTTTCCTCTTTCAGAAACAATTGAAGTAATCATCTCTTTCATTAATTTAGCATCCTCATTACAAGCTTGTCTAATCTGTGTATAACTAGCTGAATCTATATTCAATGTCAACACATCGATTAACACCTCATTATCATAGATACTCATAGAATTGTCCAATTTCTGAGCTGGTTGAGGTAAAGTTCCTTTAGGCTCAATCACTCTATGAGTACCAAATCTACATCCTTTAATCATACTTAAGTTATTTATAATAGTAATTGATAAAATTGTTCTGTGACATCAAAAATTATCACAGAACAAATCACAAACACTTATGCATAAAGCTCAGTAAATATTTTTCTTAGTTTTTCACTTTCTTCAAGCAATGCCAGAGTTATCTCGGCATGTCCTTTAGTATAACCATTTCCTACAATCATAGTTACGTCACTACCAACACCTTCTGCTCCTAATGCTGCTTTAGTAAATGAAGTTGCCATTGAGAAGAAATAAACAGTTCCAACATCTTTAGTACACAAAATACTTGTCATCTCTGTATCAGGGATATTAACATTATTGATAGTAATATCTGCCATCTCACCATTAGTAAGTTCTTCCATTTTTTCGAGAATTGCAACAGGTTGAGTTGCATCACCGGCAAATACATAATCGCAAAAGCCCAAATCTTTCAGACGATTTGTACTTCTTTCGCTATGACACATACCAATAACTTTACCAGTAACACCGGCACGTTTTTTTGCTTCATAGCAACATAACATACCTGACTTCCCACCTGCACCAATAATAAGAACAGTATCACCTGGTATTACAAGTTTTGCCGTTTGAGCAGGAGCTCCAGCAACGTCAAGTGCAGACAACACAAGGCCTTCAGGCATTCCATCAGGTATCTTTGCATAAATACCGCTTTCAAACAAAATAGCTTTTCCATCAATATCTACCTGATCAATATCAGGACGAATATCTTTTATTTTATCAATTCTTAATGGAGTTAATGATAAAGACACAAGAGTTGCAATTTTATCTCCTTCTTTAAGATCAATTTGATTTTTGATAGCATCTCCAATTTTCTCCACTGTTCCAAGCAGCATACCACCTGAACCTGTAACAGGATTACGATGTTTACCTTGTTTTTCTACAATGCCCATCATAATTTCAGCAATTTTAACCTTATCTCCACCTGCTTGTTCTTCGATTTGAGTAAAACTAGCAGAATCAACATTTAAAGTTTGAACATCAATAAGGATCTCATTATCATAAATTTCATCCATATTGTTATCAATTTTATTTGCTGGTTGAGGCAAAACACCCTGAGGCTCAATTACTCTATGTAATCCGTATTTATTTCCTTTTTTTTGCATTTGTAAAAATATTAATTTTATTATTTTATGTTCTTAAATTTCTTTTAATCCTAAAATTCTCCTTGCTTCGGTAGGTGTTGCGATTTCTCTACCTAACTCTTTAGCCATTCTCACAACTTTTGCAACAAGTTCTCCATTTGATTTTGCTAAAACTCCTTTTGATAAATATACATTATCTTCAAAACCAACTCTAACATGTCCACCATGAATAATTGCAGCCATAGCTAATGGAAATTCGAATCTACCTACACCAGCTACAGTGTATGTAGAGCCAGCTGGGAGAGAATCCGTTAAGAAGGTAAAATCTCTTAACGTCCCGGATATTCCACCATTAACTCCCATAACAAGGTCAAAATGCATAGGATCTTTAATATAGCCCTTTTTATGTAATCGAAGTGCCATATCAATCATAGATTTATCAAAACATTCTAATTCTGGCTTAATGCCTCTTTCGTTCATTCTTTCAGCAAAATACTTAATTGTATTTTCTGTATTCATAAAGACCTCATCTCCACCAAAATTAAGCGTTCCACAATCTAGGGTTGCCATCTCAGGACTTAATTCTGTTGGCTGTAATCTCTCATCATTAGACATCCCCACAGCCCCTCCAGTTGAAGGTTGAATAATTACATCGGGAAGTTCTTTTTTTATAGCATCAATAATAATTCTAAATCTTTCTTTATCCTGAGTAGGAGTGCCATCATCCCAACGTACATGTAAATGAATTAAGCTTGCACCTGCATTATAAGCAGATTTTGCTTCACGGACACATTCATCAACAGTATATGGGATTGCCGGATTATGTTCTTTTAAAACCTCAGCTCCACAAATAGCAGCAGTAATAATCAATTTTTCCATAGTTTTTTATTTACAAATTAGATATACTTTTTCAATTCACCTAAAGACTCTTCGACCATATTTGCTGCATAATCAAGATCGTCATCAGTATGTCGATATGCAACATATCCATGATGATATGGTTGAAGAAATACTCCTCTACGAATCAATTCAGTATAAAATGCCGGACGCAATTTTTTGTATAAGTTTTGAGGGTCTTTTTTAAATGTAATAAATGGCATCAGTGGAACACCAGAAATTTCAATATCATAATCACATTTTCTTGCAATTTCTTCCAATTTTGCACCAAACACTTGACCTTTAGCTTTGATAACATCAAGAATATTGTCTCTTTCTAGAATTTCTATTGTTTTTAATGCAGCAACTTGTTCCAGGCTATTAGGGAAAAAGGTCGAAGATAAGAAGACTTTATCTGCAATTACTTTCATATATTGTTCTTTACCAACAACGGCACCAATTGGATACCCATTAGCCATTGCTTTTCCAAATACAGAAAGATCAGGAGTTACACCAAATACTTTTTGCGCTCCACCTAGGCTAAATCTAAAACCGCTTCTAATTTCATCAAAAATAAGAACTGTTCCATATTTATCTGCTAATTGTCTAACACCTTCCAAGAATCCAGGCTTTGGCATTTCAACTTTTGCAGCAAGAGGGTGTCCCACAGGTGTTACAATTATTGCAGCCATATCATCACCATGTTTTTTCATGATATCTTCAAGTTCCTGTAAATTATTGTAATGAAATTCATATACATCTTCGTACATTTTTTTAGGCACTCCGCCTTTTACTTCACAACACCAATCATGCCATCCATGATATCCGCATCTAACAATTTTAGTTCTATCGGTATTAGCTCTAGCAACACGAATAGCAGTAGTTGTAGCATCTGAACCAGTTTTAACAAAAACGGCCATTTCAGCAGAAGGAATAAGTTCTATAACTTTTTCTGCCAGTTTATTTTGTATTGGCTGCGTCAACGAAAAGCAAAACCCTTTATTTTGCATTTGTTCAATAACAGCATTATCAATTTCTTCTTCGCGGTGCCCAATAATAATTGGTCCATATGCACAAAGCATATCAATATATTCATTACCATCTACATCAGTAACTTTTCCACCTTTTGCACTATCGAAAAATATTGGATATTCCCCAGGAACAAAGTTATAGGGACGTCGAATTCCCAGTATAGCACCCGGAATTACGTCAAGTGCATTTTCATAATATTTTTCTGACAATTCAAGTTTTAATTTATTTGACATAACAGCCTCCTTTTTATATTATTTTTAAATATTTTCACTAAGCTTTGACTACATAATCCACAAAAATAGCCTGAGTATGAACATTTTCCATAGGGATTTCATCTATTTCCACAATATCCTGCGTCTCAGCAATAACAAGATCAGCTGCCATTGCCATCAGTGGATTAAAATTCTGTGTAGTTCCTTTATAAAATAAATTTCCTTTTTTATCTGCAATACTTGCTCCAATAAGAGCCACATCTGCTCTGATTGCAGTTTCTAAAACATAATCCTTATTATCCAAAGTAATTACTTGTTTACCTTCCTCTGCAATTGTTCCAACTCCTGTAGGAGTAAGCACTCCACCCAATCCTGCACCTCCACAACGAATTTTCTCTGCTAAGGATCCCTGTGGGACAAAAACAACCTCTATCTCTTTAGCATTAAACTGTTCTATTGTAGCTTTATTTGTACCAATATGCGAAGTTATTACCTTTTTAACCTGCTTATTAGAAATTAATAACCCTATACCTTTATCAGCAAATGCAGTATCATTACAAATCACGATTAAGTCTTTCACACCTGAATCTACAAGAGCCTGAACTAATTTATTTGGTGTTCCTGCTGCCATAAAACCACCTATCATAATCTGCATACCATCCTTAATCTTGCTGATGGCCTGATCCATTGTTATTAACTTTTTCATATCAATAATTTTTATAAAAAATGACTTAAAATAAAATTTTTCAAATTTACAATAATTCGCACTAATAAAAAAATAAATAGTCTTAAATTTATCATACAATAAAAAACTACCAATTTGAATATAAAACGGCTTTTTTTCTTGTATTTTTTAGTTTTTTTTATTTAACTTGTTTATTCTGTATTTATTCTAAACACTTTAATGTTATATTTGCATTGTGGATAATTTAAGCATAGTCATAATAACAAAAAATGAAGAACAAAATATCGAAAGATGTCTTTCATCAATACACATGCTATCTGAGGATATAATAATAATAGATTCTGGCTCAACTGATCATACAAAAGAAATTTGCAAAAAACACAACACTAAATACATTTACAACAAATTTATAGACTACAGCTCTCAAAAAAACTTTGGCAACAATCTGACAAAAAATGATTACATACTCTCGATTGATGCTGACGAATGTCTATCGGATATATTATTACAATCAATATCCGAATTAAAACTCAAACCAAATACGAATATTGCATACACTTTTAATAGATTAAATCATCACTGTGGCAAACCTATTAAATATGGAGGATGGTATCCTGACAAAAAACTTAGAATATGGAATAAAAATTTTGCTTCTTGGGAAGGCTCTATACATGAAAAAATTGTTTTTACAAAAACACCAACAATAAAACACTTGAAAGGTGACTTATTACATTACACTTATAATTCAAAAAAAGATCATATAAAACAAGCTATAAAATTCAGTAAACTAAATGCTATTAGCGATTTCAAACGAGGAAAAAAAACAAACATAATATCCTTATATTTAAGCTACATTTATAAGTTTTTTTGTACATATATATTAAAATTAGGTTTTTTAAATGGGAAAATTGGTTTTTTTATTGCAAAAACATCAGCTAATGCAACCTTTTTAAGAAAAAAGAAGTTATTAAAATTAAACAAAAGATAAAAAATTTTGTATTGTATTAAAAATTAACCTATTTTTGTAGGCGAAACTAAATTTTAAATTAAACTTAAATTAAATTTATTTATTATGAAAAAATCTACGTTATTATTAATGTTCATTTTTTGCATGACCTACTCCTTCACCTTTGCTCAAGGACAAGGAGTATTACGCAAATATGAAAAAAACCTTTTCCCAATTGATAAAATTGTAAAGGGTGAACAAAACAAATTAAAAGGAGTTACTCCTGTTTGGCAAGTTACTTTTGATGAAGCTACTCCAATTTGGACAATTAACAGTACCTTAGGAAACCTAACTTGGGAAATAGGTGATGATGCATCAAGACCTTGTTATTGGGGACCTGTAAATCCAGATAATACAGGATGGTATATCTTTTCAATGGACAATATTTATGAAGGATTAGAAATAGGAGAATGTCTAAATTATGCATATATTGATGTAATGGGACATCGCACAGCTCCTATATCAACACTTCCTGATGGTTGTACATGGACAGGAACTGGAATTGAGCCTTATAGTAGTTATATCTTATTTGAAGATATTGATTTAACTGATGTTGACATTCCTTTAATTTCTTTTGTTCATTCTGCAAGAGCTTCAAATGTTTCATTTTTCGATTTTGTTGTTGAATATTCTTTAAATGATGGTACAGATTGGACAACTTTTGATATCGTTACAGCTGAAACAATTGATGAATCAGGTTTTGATTATGGACCTGAAGAATTAGGTTTACCAGGTATTGCAAATCAATCTAACGTTGATATCAGATTTCGTCATACTTCACATGATTTTACTGCTCAGGATTTTGAAGATTATGGAATTCCTATGGCATGGATGATTGATGATATTAAAATTTTTGACTATAGTGATCTTGATATCCCTTATGACTTAGTTGTAAAAGATACTAGAATTAATTTCTTTGATTATATCGATTATACACTTCCAGAATGGGCTGAATATAATGTATTCCATTATTCATCATATTATGGACAAGCTCCTCAAGAACAATTTGCATCTGCAGAAGGCGGATTTTTATGGTTCAATATTTCTCTTGAGAATCAAGGAACTGAAACAGTAACTCCTAAAGTTAATGTTAAAGTAACAAATCCTAATGATGTAGTTGTTTTTGATCAAGTTGTTGACGGTGTTCTCACTCCTTTCACAGGAGCTGACACTCTTGATATGACTGAAGTTGACTGCATACTTCCTTTAAATACAAACGACCCTGCTCAAGTTCTTACAGGAAGATATGAAGTAACATATAATGCTTATGTTGAAGGTCACGAAGCTGATGACAATTATCCTACGGATAATGTTGATACTGCTTATTTCTACGTTTCAGACAATGTATTTTCACGCGAAGCCGATGACATTAATGGTTATACAGGACCTGGTTATTGGGGTGTTGGAGGTAATGACGGTGATGGTATTGGTTCAAGTTTTACAATATATTATGAGGATGACATAGCTTCTGTAGATGTATTTATTGACGAAAATACAAGTATTGGAACAATGATAAATGCAGAAATTTGTGTATATGAAACTGATGCTTGGGGTTCTCCAGTATTAACTTCAGATCCTCTTATTATTGATGAAACACACCTTGGTCAGTGGGTTAATATTACTTTCGAAGATTCATATAGTGTAACATTTGGAGCAGAAGAAACTTATAAAGAACTATTAGTTGGTATTATTTGCTATTATAATGGTGATAACGATATTTATATTGGAGAATCAACTATGAACAATCATAGTAGTTATAGTGCTCAATGGAAATTTACTTCAGAAGGTAGTGAATGGAGAGGTATTAGTAACTACGCTGGTGGTCCTGCAATCAGATTAAATTATGGAATTGAAAATGATGAAACTGGGAATACTATTGTAACAGAATTAGAAGAAATTTCATTATATCCAAACCCAACAACAGGTGTTTTATACTTAGAAGGTGTTGAAGGTGCTGATGTACAGATTTCTAATATGATGGGACAAGTTGTTGAATCAATTGAAAATGCTAACGAATACAATCAAGTTGATATGTCTTCATACGCAAACGGAACATATTTTGTTAAAGTTGTTGTTGACAACAAAGTAACTACAAGAAAAATCAATCTTATGAAATAATAAGAACTGATAATAAAATTAAAAAGCCTGTTTGCTTAATTGCAAACAGGCTTTTTTTTTTACTTTTGCAACAAAAACAGCATGAACTATCAACAACTATTCGAACAAATTAGAAAGAAACGTAGTTTTCTATGTACAGGTCTTGATTCAGACATTTTAAAGCTACCTGAACACCTATTAAACCTTGATTCACCGGTTTTTGAATTTAACAAAGCAATCATTGATGCTACAGCAGAATATACTGTTGCTTACAAACCAAATTTGGCTTTTTACGAAAGTCGTGGAATTAAAGGTTGGGAAGATCTTGAAAGAACAGTAAATTACATCAGAGAAAATCATCCTGAAATCTTTATTATTGCTGATGCAAAAAGAGGTGACATAGGTAATACATCAAACCTTTATGCAAGAGCATTTTTCGAAAACATGAATTTTGATGCTGTTACAGTAGCACCATATATGGGTGAAGATTCTGTATCGCCTTTCCTATCTTACGAAGAAAAATGGGTAATTCTACTTGCATTAACATCAAATAAAGGTGCCGATGACTTCCAGTATTTCACAGAAGACGGAACAAGACTTTTCGAGAAAGTACTTACAAAATCCCAGGACTGGGCAGGAAAAGAACAAATGATGTATGTTGTTGGTGCTACTCGTACCGAAATGCTTGAAGATATCCGTAAAATTGCATCTGAGCATTTCCTTTTAGTTCCGGGTGTAGGAGCACAAGGCGGTAGCTTACAAGAAGTTGCAAAATATGGAATGAACGACAATTGTGGTTTATTAGTAAACTCTTCACGCGGGATTATCTTTGCTGATAAAACAGAGAACTTTGCAAAAGTTGCTGGTGAGAAAGCTAAAGAAATCAAAGATGATATGGAAACACTTTTAAAAGATAGAGGGATTATTTAAATCTTAAAACTCTTAAAAATACTTAAAGGAGCATTTTTGCTCCTTTTTTTCTGCCTTTTTGTCACAAATAATAATTTGCATGGTATATGTACAAGTGTTTGAAATTATTTAACTTTGTAAGAGCGATAATATGAATATGGAGATACAAACTGATTCCAAAACCGAACTTAAAAAAATGCTACTGGCAATGGTAATTCCCGGAAGCTTCATTTTTCTGTTCTGGATGGTGTATCTGCTTGAAATAGGTCTAAACATTAGTCTATCAGAGTATGGTTTACGTCCACGAGATATTTCCCAGTGGTTTGGTGTTCTTACAATGCCTTTTCTACATGGAGGAATTGAACATATTGTTGCAAACACTACCAGCTTTCTGGTCTTAGGGTCTCTCCTTTTCTACTTTTACAATGATAATGCAATTCAGGTATTTGTATGGTCATATATTTTAAGTGGAATTTTCACATGGATTATTGCACGGGGCAATATTCATATCGGAGCGAGTGCAATGATTTACGCTTTTGCGGGTTACGTTTTTACAGCAGGAATAATCAATAAAAACATTAGATTAATGGCAATAGCATTAATTGTTGTGTTCCTTTACGGAAGTATGATATGGGGTATTTTCCCAATGAATAATAATGTAAGTTGGGAAGGTCATTTATCGGGATTTGCAGCCGGCATTGGACTGGCTTTTATGTATAGACCTCCTAAAGTTGTTGATGAATACTCTGTTTATTCTGAATTTGATGAAGATTGTGACTGTACCAAAAATGATGAAGTAGAAATCAGATACTTCTATAAAAGTGAGGATGAAAACAAAAGCAGAAATTAAATGCCTAATAAAACGGCAAACATATTACCCTGGAACGACTATTCATCATATATAAAAAGAACTTTTGGTCAAAGAGTTCAAAAAATATCTGTTAATGCAGGCTTTACTTGTCCAAACAGGGATGGTAGTATTAGTAAAGGCGCATGTATTTACTGCACAAATAAAAGCTTTAGCCCTTTCTACTGTAATTCAAACAGTTCAATAAAAGAACAACTTGAAAAAGGAATTGCATTTTTTAGCCCAAAATATAAAGCTCAGAAGTATCTTGCATATTTTCAATCATTTACAAATACATATGGTAAAATAAATCATCTCAAGAATCTTTATGAAGAAGCATTATCTGTTAATGGTGTCGAGGGATTAGTAATTGCTACCCGACCTGATTGTATTGATAAAAACAAACTAAAGATGATTAAAGATATCTCCAAAGATAAATACATTAGTATAGAATATGGTGTAGAATCGACTATTGATAAAACTCTTGACTTTATAAATCGCGGACATTCTTATCAACAAACAATAGATGCAGTAGAGTTAACTGCAAAAATGGGCATCAATACAGGTCTTCATATGATATTAGGTTTACCAGGAGAAATTGAAGAAGATTTTTACCATCACGCAAAAGAGATATCAAAACTTCCTATCAATACTTTAAAAGTTCATCAAATGCAAGTATTAAAAGAAACCAAACTTGCTCAGATTTATAATGAAAGTCCTGAGTTATTCTTTGATTTGAAGTTAGAGAATTATATACGTATTATTGTAAATTTTTTAGAGTTTTTAAATCCTAATATTATTGTAGAAAGGTTCACTAGTGAATCCCCAAAAGAAATGATTATCTATCCTGATTGGCAAGGAAAAAAGAATTTTGAAATTAGTCATATAGTGCAGGCAAAGATGAAAGATATGGATACTTATCAAGGTAAAGAGTTTTCTCAGGAATAATATCATATTCAGCCTTTCAGGCTGCACTTAAAGAGTAAACTTATTACCACAGTCAAAAATAATTTTGACTGTGGATAAAAACATTAAGCCCTACGGGCTTTAAAGTAATTATTACTCATTCTTGTAACAACAGCACGGAGTGCTGAATATATGTAACCGCAGACAGTTTATCTGTCTTTGGTTAACAGACTAACAAATTACCACAGCCTGAAAGGCTGAATGTAAAAAGACTAACTACAATGCAATTTTACTTACAAACTGTTAACCTTACAGTCTTTTAATTATAAATCACAAATT
>CAYUWD010000032.1:26424-28651 GCA_964448235.1 uncultured Bacteroidales bacterium
TTCATCTGTCTTTGGTTAACAGACTAACAAATTACCACAGCCTGGAAGGCTGAATGTAAAAAGACTAACTACAATACAATTTTACTTACAAACTGTTAACCTTACAGTCTTTTAATTATAAATCACAAATTAAAAAAGCAGCACGGAGTGCTGAATATATGTAACCATAGACAGTTCATCTGTCTTTGGTTAACAGACTAACAAATTACCACAGCCTGGAAGGCTGAATATAAGAGAATTTTATTTAATTTATCTAATTTCCCTCATCAAAATTTCTTACATTTGTTAGGACAATAAAACCAATTAACCCTAATAATATGAGTTATACCCAACTACTTTACCACATAGTTATAAGAACTAAATACAGTAAAAACACTATTCCAAATGAATATTCCGAAGAATTATATAAATACATTACAGGATTTGTCAAAAACAAAAAATCCATTATGTACCAAATTAATGGAACTGAAAATCACATACACATTCTTGTTAACCTTCATCCTACAATTTCACTATCAAACTTTGTTAAAGAGTTAAAAAATGCTACCAATTATTGGATAAAAGGCCACGAGGGGTTTAAAGATTTTGAATCATGGGGGAAAAAGTATGGCGCATTTTCTTGTAGCACCAAGGAAAAATCTAACATAATTAACTACATAGCTAATCAACATGTCCACCATGCTAAAACAAATTTTGAAGATGAATATTTAAAACTAATTAAAGAAGCTGAAATAGAAATTGATCCAAAACACTTTTTAAACGACGAAGATTAAGTGAATTACTTCAACCTACATACACATAAGCCAAATGAAAAATATGGTATAATTAACCATCAACCGGAGCTCATATTTAACGACGATAAGAAATACTCTACCGGGATACATCCATGGGACTATTCAGGTAATTGGAAAGTAGATCTTCTGCAAGTTCAGGAATTAGCAAAATTATCAAATATAGTAGCCATTGGGGAAACAGGATTTGATCCGAAATCACCAGTCTCTATAGAAGTTCAGAAAGATATTTTTAATGAACATATCGAAATTTCAGAAGAAACGAAGAAACCAATAATTATCCATTGTGTTAAATACTTTAATGAATTGATTCAAATTAAAAAAGAAGTAAAACCTAAACAAGCATGGATAATACATGGATTTCGTGCAAAAATTAGCATTGCAGTGAATTTAATAAAACATGGTTTTTATTTTTCTCTAAATGAAAGCCTCCTGAAAGATCCAGATAAAGTAAAAGGACTTTTTCTTACGATTGGATTGAGACATTTATTTTTTGAAACAGATGATTTAAACACAGATATAAGAAATATTTATAATTTTGCCTCAAAAATATTTCAAATCGATATTGAGACTCTAAACAAACAGATAAAAAAGAATCTTCAATCATGCAAAATAATAACTGGCTAAAAAGAACAGAACTACTCCTTGGTGATAGACTCAAGAAATTGCAAAATTCCAAATTACTTATCTGCGGGATGGGTGGTGTTGGTGGTGCAGCAGCAGAACAATTAGTTAGAGCAGGCATCGGAAATTTATGTATTGTTGACTCAGATACAATCTCAGAGACTAACATTAATCGTCAGGTTATTGCAACTCATGATAATATTGGTAAGCTTAAGACAAAGGCATTTGAAAAACGATTGAAAGCCATAAACCCAAATCTAAATCTTGACATCCGAAATATATTTTTAAGAGACGAAATCTTAGAAAACATACTTTTAGAAGGCTGGGATTACGTAGTTGATGCAATAGATACTCTTTCACCAAAAATCAATCTAATTCGAATTTGCTACGAAAACGGAATCCCTCTAATTAGCAGCATGGGTTCGGGAGGAAAATCAGATCCATCGCAAGTTAAAATAGATGACATAGACAAATCTTACAATTGTAACTTAGCAAGAATCATTCGCAAGCGACTACACAGATTAAATATATATAAAGGTGTTGAGGTTGTATTTTCTACCGAAAAAATTGACAAATCAGCTATAATTGAAGAAGAAAGCAAAAACAAAAAGTCAAATGTTGGTACAATCAGCTATATGCCTGTAATTTTTGGATGTAACTGTGCTTATGCTGTTATAAGAAAACTCATTGATTTATAATTACTCCGTTTTCCTTAAACATCCGTCACCTGTCACCCGTCACCCGTCATCGGTCACCGGTCATCGGTCACCGGTCATCAAACATTCACTAATAATCCCAACTTTTTTCGCGCT
>CAYUWD010000032.1:28751-29924 GCA_964448235.1 uncultured Bacteroidales bacterium
GTCATCGGTCACCGGTCATCAAACATTCACTAATAATCCCAACTTTTTTCGCGCTTATCATAGTGATTCAAAGAGAATTGAATGGTTGGTCGTGCTTTCGAATTATTGGATCCACCATAAACAAAATATACTCCTACTCTAAACCTTTGACGTTGAATTCTAAAAGTTCTTTCAACTCCAAAATAATAATCAAGATAATGATAGTTTGTCTCTGCAATCCATGTGTAGTTAAAACCAGTCAGAGTATAAAGTTTTAATTTTTTCACTAAAGGAATATTATTTACAAGTGCTCCATTAAAATGATGAACTGCATGTAGTTCAACATACCAATCTGTTGTAAAAATTGTTGAATCAATCATTTGGTTTTGCATTGGTGATGAAAAAAACCAATTATCTCCCCGAGGGAATATCTTATAATTCTCATAAAACATCTGATTTGTATTTGTAAACTTTCCTGTTCCTAATTTTACTGTTGTCGTTCCCAATGTACTAATCTTTATTTTCTGTAGAATAGATGCTTCAAAAAAATCAAAATCTACTTGTGAATTAAAAATATTAGGATATCCTTTAGTATAAATAAATGAAAATGTAGGCCATTTACTCCCCAAAACTACTTTACCATATGGTTCACGCATATATTTTTGAAACGGAACATAAGATACTGCGATTTTTGTAGTTACCAAATTATAAGGATCAAATTCTCGAGGGACATTATTCTCAACCCAGTTTTCAACTAAAGTTCCAAATTTATAATCCGATAATGAACTATGTTCTTTTAATGATACAGAAATATTAAAATATAAGCCATTAACTATTTCAGTACTATGACCAATATACAAATACTTTGCATCCACATAATTTGATCTATCAATCAAACCAATAAACGACATATCTTGCTGAACAATATCTACACCTCTTCCAATACTTAATGAAAATCTTGACAAGGTAAATGGATTATATAGATAATTTATATATATATTGCCTCTTATATCCTCATTCCGTATTCCATAATTTGCATTACCATAGAAACTAATTCCAGTTTTATTCTCAAATCCTTTATAAAACATAAAATACGGTCCTATTCTAATTCCTCCTACTGCAAGAGGATCTGTCAATCCACCAGGCGAGTCCCATGTTCTCAGTGTCTACGGTGCCAGGGATTTCAAACCCATC
>CAYUWD010000033.1:0-29703 GCA_964448235.1 uncultured Bacteroidales bacterium
TCTGCACAAACTGCAACAGAGAGCAATACTTCAGAAGTTTATAATTCCCTTTATGAAGAGTCTCCAAATCTAACATCAGAAATTCTAATGGCGTATTTGAACAATACAAATGTAAGCGAATTATCAAGAGCATCATTAATGCTTGCAAATTCTCCATTACCTACTGATATTGTTGATGCGGTAAATGAATCTGACCTAAGTCCTGCGTATAAAGCCCATATTTTAAAGTATCAAAATGGTAAAAATCCTTTGGAGCAAAAACAAAATCGTATTAAAGGACTCAAGTCTGCACGTCAGGTAAATTATGATAAACTTACAATAGCTACATTTGAATCAGATACTACACCGGATTTTTCAGACACTTACGATATGGTTCTTGGCTTTATGGAAACCCAAACAGACACACATGCCATGAAGAAACTTGCAGATATGTATTCTCACAAAGGTATGATTAGTGAATCAAATAATGTACTTGATGATTTAGAAAATATTGCAATATCAAATGGAAACGAAGCTCTTTTTAATCACGTTCAGTTAAAAAGATTAAAAAATGACATGCAAGAAACTCATTCAATGGAAGCTTCACAAAATGTGATTGTAGAAAACGAAGAATATCTTCGTGAGCTTGCTTCAGATTATAACACAAAAGAAGGTGGTGCTGCAAGAGCAATACTTGAGTCAGCCGGTTTATGGGATAACTTCCCAATCGTTTTCCTACCAAATCCCAAAATTACTATGGAAGATAAATCTGCTAGACTAAATTCTTATGAAGATTCTCAGGAACTAATTCCTGAACTTGAGTCTTTATTTAGCATCTATCCAAACCCAGCTGAAGACTATTTGTCAATTGAATATATCAATCCTGATGGCAATTGTACATTTAGTATTTACAGTATTAAGGGAGAACTAATTAAAACTGTTAGTTCTAATCAAAGTTTAGGATTTGTTAGTATTGATATTAGCGAATTGGACTCAGGCAATTACATAATTTCTTGTACTGAATTGAATGAAAGTAAAAACTTTATGATAGTTAGATAATAATATCAATTTATATGCGACATTATGTGGTTGGTATAAATGTGGTAGTAATATGGCAGAGGGCATAACGCATGGGTAATCACGCCATGCGTAATGCAACATGCTCTATGCAACTTACAATTATAGATATAATCTTTATTCGGTTATTTCATTCAAAAAGTAGGCAAGTTTACCAGTTAGATTTTTATTTGTATATTGCTCCAAATCTTTTGCATTAACTGTGTTTTGTCCTGTCTGGAATTTTTCAAAAATCAGAAGGATATACTTTTTAATATTTTCGTAATCATCATATTCGAAACTTTTTCCGGTATTAGTTTTAGCAATTATATTTGAAACATCACTTCCGGTTGGACCTAAACATAGAATTGGACGTTCTGATCTAAGATTCTCAAATAATTTCCCGGGAATTCGACCTTTTGCATTATCAGCAATGTTGAGCGGTAGAAATAGCAATCCTGCTTTTCGTGTCAGTTCAATTGCTGCAGGTCTTGAAATGTTTCCAAGTAAAAGATAATTATCTTCAAGACCGGCATTTTTAATCATTTCAACTATTGCATAATCGACAGTACCGGCAAATTTTAATTTTATTTTTTTCCCAAATTCATGGTTTTCTTTTTTTAGGTCTCCCAATAATTTTATTAAAGTATCTGGTCTTCTGTCAAAACCTAACTGACCTGCATGCACAATGCTAAAATCTGTATCCGGTTTAGGAGCTACTTCACGAAAATCATCTTCATCATATCCCCAAACAATGACATCAACATTTTTTGCACCAATAGATTCCAGATCTTTTTTCCATGTTGGGCTGACAATCGTTGTTTTTTTTGCAATTTTAAATGCTTTTTGTTCAAGTTTATGATGCTTTTTATCGGCTCGTTTACCAATTTTTAACATGTCGTAATAATCAACTTGAGTCCATGGATCCTGAAAATCCATTAACCAAGGAGTTCCGGTTGCTTCCGATAAACGGCGACCAATTTCTGTATTTGTATGAGGTGGTCCGTCAGTAAAAATTGCATCTACCGGATTTTCTTTCAGATATTTTTTTAAGTATCGCACAGATGGCTTAATCCAAAAACATCTAGCATCTGGAATAAATATATTACCTCTTATCCAGATTGCAAATTGATCAATTTTACTCAATTTACGATCACGAACATAAACAGGATTTGCAGTATCAGTTTTTTTTCGACCGGAAATTCTTTTAAATAGATTAAATGGTTCGAATATCTTACGTTTTAATACAGTGGTGTTTTTAGGAATATGCTTAAAATTTGTGTCATCAAAAACCGAATATTGAGCATTTAAAGGAGCATAAATTATAGGCTCCCATCCAAACTCCGGAAGATATTTTGCAAATTTAAGACAACGGTGTACGCCAATACCTCCAGATGGTGGCCAGTAATAAGATATTATCAGAACTTTTTTCATCACAAATAAATTTCAATACTCAAAAGAACAAAAAAAAAAGGAAAATTGACTTAAAATTAGTGTTTTAATACGCAGAATTAGACTTATTTTAGTGTGTTGATACAGAAAACTAGATCTAATCAGGTGTATTGGGGGCATAAAAATTTTATTTATCTTTATGCTGAAATTTAAAATTTATAACTATGAGATTATTGTTAATAAGCAACTCAACAAATGCCGGAGAAGCATATCTTGATTACCCAAAGTTTAATATTCGTGATTTTCTTGGTAAAGCCCCTGTTAAATGTTTATTTATTCCTTATGCAGGAGTAAGTCTTACCTGGGATGATTATGAAACTAAGGTTAAAGCTAGATTTAATGAAGTAGGACATGACATTGTTTCAATACATCATTTTGATGATCCGATTAAAGCAATTTCAGAAGCTAACGCAATAGTTGTTGGTGGAGGTAGTACTTGGAATCTTGCGTATCAAATCCACTCAAATAAACTTACAGAATCAATTGTTAAAAAAGTAAAAGCCGGAACACCATATATTGGATGGAGTGCTGGTTCAAATCTTGCTTGTCCTACCATAAAAACAACTAACGATATGCCTATTATTGATCCTATGGGATTTGAAGCTTTGAACTTAATACCATTTCAGATAAATCCTCATTATCTTGATAAAAATCCTGATGGTCATGGAGGAGAGACTCGAGAAGACCGGATTAATGAATTTATGGTTCTTAACCAAGATATTTATATAGCTGGACTTAGAGAAGGAACAATGTTTTTGGTTGAAGGAGATAAAATGAGTATGATAGGTAAACGAAACTTACGTTTATTTAAATATAACGAAGAGCCTAAAGAAATCCCATCAAACGAAGATTTTACGTTTTTACTGAATGTTTAAATATTGTAATTAAAACAGATTTAAATTTTATCTAATAATGGTGACTGTTCCAACTCTAGGATCTTCATTTATATTTAACATAATGTTATATAGATATGCTCCGGTAGGAACAGGATTTCCATTATATGTTCCATCCCAGAATCCATTTATTCCTAAGTCTTCGTAAAGCAGTTGTCCCCATCTGTTATATATTTGTACAACAGCTCTTGGATATAAATGTAAGTTTTCAATAAAGAACTCATCATTATATCCATCGCCATTAGGACTAAATGCTGCCGGAATATGAAGACAGTCTTCGTCTGTATCATAAATAATTACAGGTCCAAAACTATATTCACAATTATTTGAATCTCGGACAGTAATATAGTATTCTCCACGGTACAATGAGTCTATTACATTTGAATCCCAAAGCATATCCATAAAATAATATGAATATGGCTCTGTTCCGCCACCAGCAATTATTTCAATATATCCGTCATAATTGCCAATACATGAAGTGTTTCCTGTTTCGGCAGTTGCAATTAATGAATTAGCTTCTACAATTTGTATTGTTGTGTCTGCTGTGCAGCCATTATTGTCTGTAACTAATAAATTATATGCACCAACTCCAAGATTTCTTATTGTTGCACCAATTATTTCTGTGCCGTTTATTTGCCAAACAAAGTAATATGGCGGGTTTCCTCCACTAGCAAACGAATTTATAGAACCATCGTTAGCTCCAAAACAAGTAACTTGATCTACGGTTAAACTCAATTGAATCCCTGTAGGTGGTTCAGTAATTATAGCAGAAGATTCTTCAATACAACCGTTATTATCTGTAATTGTAACACTAATTTCGCCAGCACCTAATCCATTAGTATAATATGTTGTATCATTATTACTCCATAATGCAAAATATGGTTGTGTCCCTCCTTGCATAGAAACACTGGCAGTACCGGTAAATTCTCCTTTACATTTAATGTCTTCAGATGTCATTTCCAGTATTAATAAATCTGGTTCTGTGACAATAATAGAATCTGTTCCTGAGCAACCCCAATTATCATGGATAGTAAGAAAATATTGACCTGCAGGTAAATAAGAATTTATTGAATCTGTGACAAAATTTGACCAATTATATGATAAATCACCAAAACCATTAAAAGAAGATGCAACAAGTTCTGCAATTTCATCTTTATAACACAAATTATATTCTGTTTGTGTAATTTGAGCATCAATATTTCCATCAGTAGGAATTTCTATAAATGATTCATAAACACATTGATTAGCATCAGTTATAGTAATTTCAAATATGTCAGAAATTAAATTAAATAATACAGGGACAGTGTCACCATTTTCCCATTCATAATGGTATGGAGAAGTTCCGCCATAAACAGTTATTCCTGCAGAACCTAATTGTTGAGTACATATTACAGGATTAATTGTTGTCTCAAAATATATCGAATCAGGCTGAGTTATTTCAATACTGTCAATTGCCTCACAACCATTATCATCTATAATTGTTACAGTATAATACCCTGCTGTAAGGTTGGAAATTGTATTTCCATTTGTTGATGCTTCATCATTCCAAACAGCATCATAAGGCTCTGTGCCCCCTATCGGATTGACAGTTACTTCTCCATCAGTATACATATAACATGTAACATTAGAAAGATCAATAAAATTTATTGATAATGTGTCAGGCTCTTCAATAATAATTGTATCGACCGATTGACACAAATTGCTATCTGTTACTGTTATTATATATGTTCCCACAGGAATGCTGTCTAAGAAAGCAGAATCTGTCATGTTATTATCATTCCAAAGATATTCATACTCTGGAATACCACCTGATACATTAGCATAAGCCCATGCATCATCATAGCCAAAACAACTTACATCAACATGACTCGAAATATCAATCAATAGTTCCTCTGGTTCATCAACATAAATACTGTCTACGGTTATACATAAAAGGCTGTCTGTAACAGATAAAGAATACCAACCTGAAGATATATTTGTTATATTTGAAGTAATACTATTATCAATATCATTCCACAAATAACTAAATGGTTCGCTTGCATTAGAAACTACAGTTGTGATTGATCCTGTAGAATCCCCAAAACATAATGGTTGAGTAACATCAAATTCAATATTTGCATAATCAATTACACTTGTATTTATATATGAAGTATCAGAACATCCATAAATATCTGTATAATAATAAATTAATTCAAATTCACCAGGCTCTGCTGATAAAGGAACAAATAAATTATCTGACACTCCGGAACCAACAAGAGTTCCACCTAAGGGTAATAATACCGGGTAAACAGTATCTTCATAAAGACAATAGTAATCATCAATACCAGAGATACTAGTTATTGGCATATCATGAACTTCTAGATTATAATATGCAGTATCAGAGCATCCATTAATATCAGAATATGAATAGGATATTTGATGAGTTCCAACTCCTGCAGCTTGGGGGTCAAATAACGTTCCTGTTATATTTCCTCCGGATAAAATTCCACCAGTAGGAGAAACATTGACAATATGGGCGTCATCATTTAAGCAATAATGTGGATTTAAGCCAGAAATTGTTACTTCTGGGATAGCATGAACGTTAAGAGTGTCAAAATCGATAGATGAACAACCATTAGCAGTAATTTCATAAACGATTAAAAATCCACCAACACCAGAAACCTGAGGATCGAAAGTTCCTGCAACAACATCTGTAAAGCCTGCACCAGACCATACTCCTCCACTATCACCAGCAGTATAATTAATTATAGGATCATTATAACAAACATCGCTGGGGCCTATTATTGTTGCATCCGGATTGTTATTTACACTAATTGATTGGGTATCTATATCATAACATGCACCATTTGTAATTTCGTATGTTATAATATGATTTCCAACATCTGCAGCAGCAGGTGAAAATAAACCATCTATAGTAATTCCCGGACCCGACCATTCGCCACCAGTATTTATAGAAGCAAGATTAAATGGAGTATCATTATAACAGTATGGGCCTGTTGATGTAATTTCTGCATCATAATATTGATTAACAGTAATATCAACTTGATCAATAACAACACAGGAGCCAGAAGTATAAGTATATGTAATTGTGTGAGGACCTATTCCGGCAGATGAGGGGTTAAAATTACCTGTCATATCTATTCCATCCCCTGACCATATTCCTCCATTAATATTTGCAGTAAAAACTTGAATTCCTTCATTTTCACAAAATGGTCCGGTAGTGATAATATTTATACTAGGAGCACTTTCAACTACAATTGTTGTTGTGTCGGTATCGTTACACGCACCATTTTCAACAAAGTAACTAATAACATGATTTCCTCCTTGTGCATTTTGAGGATTAAATAAGCCTGTCGCAGGATTTATAATACCTGTACCCGACCAAGTTCCTCCAATACTAACAGCTTCTAAATTTATAGATCCATCTGTTTCGCAAAAAGGCCCGACATCAGTAATAGTAGCATCTACAAAATCATCAACTGTAATATTAACAAAACCTGTTGATGAACATGCTCCATTAATAACGGTATAACTTATATTATGGATCCCATCTGTTGCGATAAATGGATTAAATGTTCCAGTGACAGTATTTGTAATACCATTTCCTGACCATAATCCACCTAAACTTGGTTCAACTAAATCGATTAAAGTATCTATTTCACAAAACGGTCCAATAGGATTTAAAATTGTATTTGGATTTGAATCTACATGGATTATTTCAGTATCACTGGCAAAACATTCTCCATTTGTTATATCATAAGTTATTAGATGGTCTCCAGGCATAGCAATTGATGGATTAAATATTCCTGCAGTAGAATTAGTAATTCCATCACCACTCCATATTCCTCCAACATCAGCAGAGATCAATGTTATTTCTGTATCAGTTTGACAATAAGGACCAACAGGAGTAATTGTTGGATCCATTTGATCATCAACATGAACAGTTTCTGTATCTGAAGAATAACAAGCTCCGTTTGTAATTTCATATGTTATTATATGATTACCTCCCTCTGCATCACTTGGGTCAAAAGTTCCAGTTGCTGGAAAAATAATTCCATTTCCACTCCAAATGCCACCAGGATTTATAGAAACTAAGTTTACAATGGGATCTGTTTCGCAAAAATCACTAATTGGCGAAATCGTTGCATCAAAATATTCATCAACATGAATTGTAATACTATCAAGATCTGTACATAAACCATTAGCTGTTTGATATTTAATTACAAAATCACCAAATCCTGAAGCACCAGGATGAAATGTTCCATTATTAACATCTACAATTCCAACACCACTCCAAATACCACCAGTTGAAGCTGCAATTAAATCTACAGAACCGTCAGTATTACAAAAAGGATCTGCAGGAGTTATTGTTGCATCATAGAAATCATCTACATCAATAATAATTGTGCTTACACTATAGCATGCACCATTTGTAATTTCATAACTTATAGTATGATTTCCACCTTCAGCAACAGCGGGATCAAAAGTACCTAAAACAATGTCAGTTATGCCATTTCCTGACCAGAAACCGCCATTTGTTGCTGCATTAAGGGTAACAGAAACTTCATTTTCACAAAAAGGACCTGCAGGAGATATTGTTGTATTTGGAAAAGAGTCTACATGTATTACTTCAGTATCAGTATCAGTACATGTTCCATTTGTTATTGTATAGGTAATTGTGTGATCACCAGATTGCGCTAAGCCAGGGTGAAACATTCCTGTAGTTATATTAACAATTCCTGTACCAGACCAAGTTCCACCAATATCTGTAGCACTCAGTGTGGTAATTGGATCGGTTTCACAAAAAGGTCCTGCTGAACTTATTGTTGCATCAACAAGAGAATCCACTTGCATATCAAAAGTGTCAATATTTGTACATGCCCCTTGTGTGATAGTATATGTGATAGTATGTATTCCATCTTCTGCTAAAACAGGATTAAATGTTCCTAAAGCTGCATTTGTAATTCCATTACCATTCCATGTACCACCAGCATTTGCAGCTGTAAAATTAAAAGCTGAAGCATTTTCACAAACTGGTGCAACAGAATTTATTATTGCACTTATAGTATCATCAACTTGTATTATTTGAGAATCTGTATCAAAACATGCTGGATTACCAACATCATATGTTATTAAATGATTCCCAACACCTGCAACCGAAGGATCAAAAATACCATTAACAGGATCAATGATACCGATTCCTGACCATGTTCCACCTGTACTCATTGCAGAAAGAGTTACGGGAACATCACTTATACAATATGGTCCATTTGAAGTTATTGTTGCATCAACAGCATCATCATAAACAAAAATTGTAATGCTGCCGATAGATGTACATCCACCACTGGTAACCGTATAAGTAACATTATTAGCACCGTCATTTGCGACAGATGGGTTAAATGTTCCATTTATTGCATCAGTAATACCAGAACCAGCCCATGAACCACCAGGAGTTGCAGCAGTAAGATTTATCGGAGGATCATCACTACAAAATTCACCAGGATCTGTTATTGTTGCATCCGGAGCAATTAATACTGTAATATTTATATTATCAGAATCTGAACATAAACCATTAACAACAGAATAATTAATATTATATATTCCCACACCAGCAACTGTTGGATCAAAAGTTCCATTTATGGTATCTGTAATACCAGTACCTAACCAAGTGCCACCTGTTGAGATAGCAGAAAGATTTTCAGCTGGATCATATTGACAAAATGGACCTGCAGGAGTAATTGTAGCATCGACGTCTGCATCAACATGAATTGTAGTAGTAGAAGAATTTGTACAAGCTCCAATTGTTATTGTATAAGTAATAATATTATCTCCGGCAGCACCTGAAGGAGTAAATTCACCTGTTATAGGGTTTGTAATTCCTGTACCCGACCAAGTACCCCCAGGTGTCACTGATGTAAGATTTATTGCTGCTTCATCAGAACAGAATGGTCCTGCACCAAAAATAGTTGCATCTGGATTTGCACTAACATCTATTATTTCTGTATCCAAATCTGAACAAGTTCCATTTGTAATTGTATAAGTTATTGTATGTAATCCTGATGTGGCTATGGTAGGATCAAAAGTTCCGTTTATTGAATCTGTAATTCCTGTACCACTCCAAATTCCACCAGAATCAGCAGCACTTAAATTAAAAGCAGGATCATACTCACAAACAGGTCCAACAGAATTGATTGTTGCATCAACTTCTGCATCAACATGAATAATGCTAGTGCTTTGCGAAGTACACGCTCCATTAATAATTGTATACGTAATTGTAAAATCACCACTACCCGAAGTTAGAGGATCAAAAGTCCCATTTAATGAATCTGTTATACCCACTCCTGACCAAGTTCCACCAGGAGTAATAGATGTTAAATTAATTGGCAGATCTGTAGCACAAAAAGGTCCTGCTGGATTTATTGTGGTATTAGGTAAAATATCTACCTGAATATTTATTGTTGCAGTATCTTCACATGCTCCAGAAGCCACACCGTAAGTTATTGTATGAATACCTGGATTTGCAATTGCAGGGTTAAATGCTCCAGTTGTTATATCTGTTATTCCATTTCCCGACCAAGTTCCACCAGAATCAGCTGCGGAAAGAATTTGTTCTGAATCATTTTCACAAAAAGGGCCTGCTGGACTTATTGTAGCATCAACAGGTGGATCAACAGTTAATCGTCTAATAGCAATAGATGTGCAATTTGCATTAGATAATGTATAAGTAATCTGATGTGTTCCTGCTCCAGCAACAGATGGGTCAAAAACACCATTAATCGTATCGGTAACACCAGACCCACTCCATATTCCTCCAAGAGTATTTGGAATTAGATTAAATGGAGGATCTGTTTCACAGATGTCGGTATAGTTAGGAAAATCAGCATCAGGACTCAAATATACTAAAATAGATATTGTATCACTATCACTGCAATTTGTATTACTTATTTCATAGATAATTGAATTAACTCCAACGTTAGCTAAAGCTGGATCAAATATTCCTAATACCGGATTTGTAATTCCTGTTCCCGACCAAAGCCCACCAGACTCAGTAGAATTTAATAATATGCTATTTTCATTGTTACAGAATGGCCCTGCGGGTGTTATTGTAGCATCAACATCTTCATATACAGTAACAGGTTTTGTTGTTATCGAAGTACAAGAACCATTAATAATTGTATAAGTAATTTGGTGTGTTCCTGCTCCAGCAGTTGTTGGATCAAATGTTCCTAAAGCTCCATTAATAATGCCTGTGCCCGAAAATATTCCCCCAGATGTTACGGGAACAATATTAACTGAATCATCATTTTCGCAAAATGGACCAATATTAAACCAATCAGAATCAGGATATAAATCTACAGTAATAGATTCTGTATCTGTATCTGAACAAAAACCATTTGTTACGGTATATGTTATTGTATGTACGCCTGGATTTGCAATAACAGGGCTAAAAACACCATTTACCGGATCTGTAATTCCAGCTCCCGACCAAGTACCACCATTATCAGCTGCAATAAGGGTAATAGGAGATTCATTTTCACAAAAAGGCCCTGCAGGTGTTATTGTTGCATCAACATCATCATGAACAACTACAGGTTTTGTTGTTACAGAAGTACAGGCACCATTAATAATTGTATATGAAATTTGATGTGTTCCAACTCCTGCAATTTGTGGATTAAAAGTGCCTAAAACAGTATCTGTAATTCCATTTCCTGAAAAAGTTCCACCTACTACAATTGGAGTAATGTTGATAGGAGTATCATTTTCACAAAAGGATCCAATATCAATCCAATCCGAATCTGGAAATAAATTTACAGAAATAGATTCTGTATCTGTATCTGAACAAGGACCATTTGTTATTGTATATGTTATTGTATGTATTCCTGGTGTTGCAAATGTAGGATCAAAAGTTCCATTTATTGGATCTATTATTCCATTGCCCAACCAAGAACCTCCACTATCAGCGGCTACAAGATTTATAGCAGCATCATTTTCACAAAAAGGTCCTGCAGGACTTATTGTAGCATCTACTTGTTCTGCAACTTGGATTTCAATACTATCCATATTTGTACATACACCTTGTGAAATACTATAAAATACCGTGTGTGTTCCAACTCCAGCAATTGAGGGATTAAATGTGCCATTAATGACATCAGTTATTCCTGTTCCACTCCATACTCCACCTGGATTTATTGCATTTAAATTGAAAGCCGCTTCTGTTTCGCATACCGGAAGCACTGGATTAATAATTGCACTTATAGTATCATCAACTTGTATTATTTGAGAATCTGTATCAAAACATGCTGGATTACCAACATCATATGTAATATTACTATTTCCTAAACCTGCAATGGAAGGGTCAAATATACCATTATTTGCATCTATAATACCATTTCCTGACCAAACACCACCAGGACTAGTTGCAGATAAGGTAATGGGATCATCACTAATACAATATGGACCTGTCGATAATATCGTAGCATCAACAGCATCATCATAAACAAATATTGTAATATTTCCAATAGAAGTACATGCAGCATTACTTACAGAATAAGTTATATTATTTGCTCCATCGTTTGCAGTACTGGGATCAAAAACTCCTAGGTTTGGATCTGTAATGCCAGGTCCTGCCCATATCCCACCAGGTGTTGCTGCTATCAAAACAACAGATAGATCATCACTACAAAACTCACCAGGATTATTTATTGTAGCATCTGGAGCAGCTAATACAGTAATATTTATATTATCAGAATCTGAACATAAACCATTACTTACAGAATAATTAATATTATGTATTCCCACACCGGCAAGGTTAGGATCAAAAGTTCCATTTATGAGATCTGTAATTCCAGTTCCTGACCAAATCCCTCCAGAAGAAACTGCTGAAATGTTTATGCTAGCATCGTTATCACAAAATGGTCCAACAGGGGTTATTGTTGCATCAACATCATCATCAACATGAATGGTTTGCATAGAAGAACTTATGCAAGTTCCTAAAATAACAGTATATGTAATATCATGATCTCCACCACCGGCATTATTTGGATTAAAAGTTCCATTTATGGGATCTGTTATTCCTGTACCAGACCAAGTTCCACCCGGAGTATTTGGTACAATATTTACTGAAGGTTCATTTGAACAAAATGGCCCGATACTAGTAAAATCAGCATCAGGACTAGGATTAACAATAATATCTTCAGTGTCTGTATCTGAACAAACACCATTAACAATTATATATGTTATTGTATGAACACCAGCAGTAGCAAGTGTAGGATTAAATGTGCCATTAATGACATCTGTTATACCTGTACCTGACCAAGTTCCACCATTATCGGCTGCTATTAGATTAAATTCAGGATCATCTTCACATACCGGGGATACAGGAGAAATTGTTGCATCAACAGCATCATCAACATGAATAATAGTTGTACTTTGTGATGAGCAAGCACCATTTGTTAGTGAATATGTAATCGTATGATTTCCGGCATTTGCAATAAAAGGGTTAAAGGTTCCATTTATTGGATCAGTTATACCTATTCCAGACCAAGTTCCACCAGGTGTAACAGCAGTAAGGTTTAATGGAGGATCATTTGAACAAAATGGACCAGCAGCATTTATGCTGGAATTTGGAACAAAATCAACTTGTATATTCTGATTATCGGTATCTTCACAAGCACCAGAGATTATTTCATAAGTAATAGTATGTATTCCTGGACCAGCAATGCTAGGATTAAAAGCACCAGTTACAGTATCTGTTATACCTGTACCTGACCAAATTCCACCACTTTCGGTAGCAGTTAATAATTGTTCAGACTCGTCTTCACAAAATGGACCTGCAGGTGTTATAGAGGCGACAATCAAAGAATCCACAGTAATTCTTCTTACAAAAACAGAAGTACAATTCGCATTTGATATTGTATATGAAATTTGATGTGTGCCAGGACCTGCATTACTTGGGTCAAAAGTGCCATTATTTACATCAACGATACCATTACCTGCCCAAGTTCCACCAAGGGTAACCGGGATAATGTCAAAAGGAGGATCTGTTTCGCAAACATTTTCAATTTCTGGAAATTCAGCATCAGGACTAGCATATACTATTATATCTATACTATCGCTATCACTACAACCTCCATTAGGAATTGTATAAGTTATTGTGTGCGTTCCAGGTCCGGCTACCTCAGGATCAAAAGCTCCTGTTACGGGATTTGTTATTCCTGAACCAGTCCATATGCCATCTGGATCAACGGCAGAAATCACTACAGAATTTTCGTTGTCACAAAATGGTCCTACAGGTGTAATTGTTGCATCAACAATTCCATAAACAATAACATCTTTTGCAGTTATAGAATTACAAGCACCATTAACAATAGAATATGAAATAGAATGTGTTCCATCACCTGATGCACTGGGATCAAAAGTACCTAATACACCATCTGTGATTCCTGTTCCAAAAAAGGTGCCTCCAGGAGTGTTGGGAACAATATTAACAGCAGGATCATTAAAACAAAACGGACCAATATCAGTCCAATCAGAATCAGGATTAGCATCTACTTGAATGTCTTCTGTATCTGTGTCTGAACATGCTCCATTAGTGACGATGTATGTTATTGTATGTATGCCAGAACCAGCAAAACCAGGATTAAAAGTTCCATTTAGCGATTCTGTTATTCCTGTACCAGACCAAGTTCCACCAGACGATACAGCCGTTAAATTTAAAGGAGCATTTGTTACACATAATGGTCCAACAGGTGTAATTGTAGCATCAACTTCAGAGTCTACATGGATTATCATTGTTTCTGTTCCACTTACAGAAATATATGTAATTGTATGATCACCTGCACCAGCAATAGATGGGTCAAATGTTCCATTTAATGGATCTGTTATACCCACTCCTGACCAAGTTCCACCTGGTGTTGATGCAACTAAGTTCTCTGAAGGATCTGAAATGCAAAATGGTCCAGCAGGTTGTAATAGTTTCTCTCTTTTTATAATCTGTTTTAAAAACTCATTATTTATATTGTTAAATAAAACCGGACTACAAAATAATAAAGACGACAATAAACAAGCCCAAAATGTAAGCCTTAGTCTCATATTTTAGATTTTTATACCCTGTATAAAACAGTTTTTTTAACATTAGACGTTAAAGTTAATGAAAAGTTGGTAATATTTATAGTTTTTTAGATATTTACTAGTATATATAATATTTTATTGAAGAAAATCTGAAAAATTTGGAATAAGTGAACTTATAAATTTAGAATAAGAATCTATATCACCTTTTAAATCTCCATAAGTTTGACCACCACATTTATAGCAAGTCCCAGATAAAATAATATTATTATTTTTATAGATATCAATGCTTTTTGATGTTCCTCCTGAACAATCATCAATAGTTGTTTTTTTTGATCTGTTCGATAGCTGATATTTCACTGCTAAATCAATTAAATTATTAAATTCTTTTTGGCTTATTACAAATGTTGTATCTACTAGAATATCTCCATAACTATCTACGGTCAAAGAAATAGAATTATTATTTATTTTAATTGTGTAACTTCTATGGTATTTAGGAGGTACAGAAGAATCATTAAAATGATATACGATTTCTGTTGCATTTTTAATTATATTTTTATTAAAAATACAAGAACTAAATAAAACCGAGAATAAAATAATAATTACGATATTAAAAATAAATGGTTTTCTTTTCATAATTTTTTTAAGAATTTTGTTTGTAATAAATTATGGTTTATTTATTTTCTGAAATAGGATTGCTCTTATTTTTATAATAATAGACATCAACAACAACAATTATTGCAGTAAAACCCCAAAAAGGAACAGCAGCCTTATCCATATCTAAAAAATTATTTAGAAAACCATGTAGAAGATAAGTTGTAAATCCACAAATCACTGATGCCATAAGAATACGAAGAGAATATGATTTTGCTCTTTGATAATTTTTTATCCCGGTAACAAAAATAACAACAATAATAATAATAAAACAAATCATACCAGGTAATCCGGATTCTGATAAAGTTCCAAGATATTCACTATGAGCATTTCCCATGTCACCAGCATTAGTTGAGATTATAGTTTTTTCATATGAAAATTGAAAAGGAGCATAATTAAATTGATATGTACCTGGTCCCCAACCAAAAACAGGCTTTTCTTTATACATTCTTACAGCACAATTCCAACGATTGATTCGTTCTAAATTTGACGCATCTGTTGCAACATTACTAATAGAACGGACGTGTTCTTTAAAATCTGTAGATGAATCTTGTTTATTTCCTTCAAGTGCAAAGAAAATTTTATCTTGAAAACCAAAAAATAAGCCAATAACAACAGCAAATGTTAAAAGTACAAATTTGTAGTTTATTTTAAACTTTAAGACAAAAAATACACATAGTGCACCTAATAAACTAATCCATGCTGCTCTTGTATATGACAAAATAATTGCTAATAAAAAATATGCTAAAACAAAACCAGAAATTATTCGTAAGCTCTTTTTTAACTCTTTATTAACCACAAATCCAATAATTATAGGGATAAACATTGCTAGCATTGCTCCATAGGAAGTGTGGTCATTATAAAAAGGTGCCATTACATAGTTTGCAGATTTTTGACTAAACAAGTATCCTGAATGAACAATTAATGTATATGTTATTACAATTATAAATGGGATAATATAGTACCAAAAAAATTTATTTATATTTTCTTTTTTTCTTAGGACTTGAGTCATAAGAAAATAAAATGGTATAATAAACCAAATAGATGCAATCCAATATTTAAAAGAGACTAATGGCATTGTGCTTGTAAAAACCGTAATTAATCGCCATGATAAATAAATATAAACAGATATTGAAACAGGATGTAATAATATTTTTCTGTCAAAATCTTTATCATATAATTGTTTAATTAAAAATACAATTAAGATACTTACAAAAATTGGTTCTGTTGGCAAATCAATATTAAAACCGAGTTCTGGCATAAAGTCTTCAAGAGGCACAGATAAGGGTACTAAAAACACAGTAAATAATAATGCTTTATCTAAAGCGAAAAAGATTGTAAAAACAAGTATTATAAAAAGAGGAACGACATTAAACAAGTAACTTTGTTTTGTAAATATTACTAGGGAATTAGTAACAATAAACAAAACAGCAATAACATAAAATGCAATTATTTTTTGTTTTTGTGTCAAACTTAAGATTTATTAATTTTACTACCCTCAATTACAGAAATGATGATAACACCAGCAAAAAACGCCCCTAAAACAGATATCAAAACAATCAACCATCTAACAGGATAAGTTTTTTTATCGGCGGGAAATGGTTTTGATACAACGTGTGCATATGTTTGGATTTTTTTTGAATCTCTTTCTGCATTTTCATAAATATTTTTTGCAGCATACATATCTTTTATTGCAAAAGAATAAAGAGAATCTATTTTTTGAAATTCTACGCCATATTCTTTCCAATTTCCAAGAACTAAACGTGCTTCGTCAATATTGCGTCCTAAATATAAGGCTTCGGTATATTTTTCTACTTGTGTACTTAAATCAAGTAAGCCATATTCATTACTATAATGTTTTAATAATTTGGCGAGACTGTCAATTTCATGTAATTTTTTATTATATTCTTTCTTATAAATTCTTACTATTTCTTTTGATTTTAAAATATTCATTTGTAAAACCATATGGTTATAAAAAGAAATAATAGAATCTACCATATCTGATGCCATTTGGGGATCTTCATCAATAACAGAAACGACAACAGCTTCATTAGGTGTTTTTTGAACATTGACATTTGCATTATAGTATTTCAATACTTTGGCAATATAATTAGCATCATTTATATCAATTTCATAATGTTCTTCTAAATCAAATGCATCGATAACACGAAATTTAATATCTGTAGATTGTAATAATTCTAACATTTGTTCGGCTTCAGATTCTTCAGACAATACAATAAGATTTGCTGGATACATTGTTGCAGTTGATTTATATTTTGGCTCAATAAACCAACTTGATGAAAAAACAGCAGCTAGTATTCCTGCAGAAAAAATCAAAACAATAAGATGCCATTTCCATTTTAGAATAAGGGTAAAAATGTTTTTTGTTTTAAAATAACTTTCCATAGTTTCGTAATTAGGCAATATTATTTTCCAAATCGGAAATTTAATTCTTTTTAATTCTTTTTTTTTTTATTTGATCAAAAATCAATAATAAAATTAACGAAAACAAAAACGTCGACAACACACTAGTTGATACAATTAGCCATCGTATCGGATATGATTTGCGTTCTGCCTTTTCTGCAGAATCTACAACATATTTATTTGGTAATGTTTGTTCCAAATCAATTTTTGCTTCTCTATATTTTGCTTCAATAACAGCTAATTTTTTTACTTCTTCATACATTTGTTCTTTTAAAATAGTATGAATACTTCCATAGTTAGCTAAAACATCAAGTTTTTTTTCTAATTCTAATACAGCTGAATAATTTCCATTTGCTAAAGCAATAGCATATTGTTCACTATACATCTCGGTTTGTGATTTAACTTCGATAACTCCTAATTTGCTTAGAGACAATAAAGAATCTTCGATTTGCTTTATTTTAGCTTTTTGTGTATTAAATTCGTATTCAACAATATTGTATGCTTTTTGTGCTCTTTCCTTTTGTACTTTTGCATATGCTGTGTCAACTAATGAAGCAATATTATTTGCTATAAGTGCAGCCGTTTCAGGATCTTCATCATAGACATTAATTCGAATAGACATATACTCTGTACGAGTAATTTTTACATTTCTTTCATATTCTTTATATAATGTTGAGTTGGGGTATTTTGAATTTAAGTCAATATTATAATGATTATATAAATCATATTTTTCAATTATTCTATTACGAATATCTGTCGATTGAAGCATTTGCATTAGTTGTTCAACTTCTTCTTCTTCTCCAAATTTTAATATATCCTTCTTTTGTTGACTTTCGGTTATTAAAGATTGAGAAATAGAACTAGATGATGCTGGGAAAAGAACGACAGTTGATTTATACTTAGGTGGGATTAAATAACTTACAATTAATGATATAATTAAAGCAATAATACAAACGATAAGTAGAGGCAATTTCTTCTTATAGATGAAACTCAATAAATTTGATGAGTTAAAAATATTTCCTGAAAATTCATTAGTCATTTAATATAAGAAGTTTAAAACACAAAAATAGAAAAATATTGTTATCATCTTTAAAATACATTAAATAATGTATATTATTTTTAATAACGCCCTCCATTTAGCATGAGTAAAACACAATCGTTTAATACCTCAACACCTTTATTTATAAGTGTTTTTTGAAATTCAGGATTGTAAGTGCCTGGATTAAACACAACTCTTTTAGGCAGATTATTAAGAATCTGTTCTTTGTATTTTTCTTGATTTTCTGCTGATAAATACATACCAATAGTGTTTATTTTTTGCGTTTCAGGAAATTCATTTTGTATTTTAATTCCTTTAATTTCGCCTTTTTTTATTCCTACTGGCAAAACATTATATTCATTTTCAGATAATAATTCTGTTGCTTTATATGAATATCGTCTTTCATTGGGACTTGCGCCTAATACCACATGTAACATATAATAATCATTTTTTGCAATGTTAATTATTTTTTATAAAAACTCATGGCGTTTTTTAACATTTTTTAACGTTTTTATAAAAAAATTGCTGTTTTTTTATAAAAAACACTTATCTATTATGACTTATTTCTAAACCTTTGTTATATTGTAAATAAAATTGATATAAGAGTTTCTATATCAGTAAAATAAAATCTTGTTTTTTTTTAAAAATATTATCTTTGCAAAAAAAATATGTTTTATGAGCAAGTTTTTTGACGAACCTAAGTGTAAAGATTGTAATTTAGATATTAAAACAATATTTAAAAAACTTACACCAGAACAAATTGAATATTTAACATATAATAAATCTTGTAGTCTTATAAAAAGAGGGACAGTCTTATATCAGGAAGGACATCGAATTACTGGTATTTATTGTATAAACAAAGGAATTCTAAAAATATATAAAACAGGTATTGAAGGGAAAGAACAAGTAATAAAGTTTGCCCAAAAAGGTGATGTTATCGGTTATCGTTCTGTCCTAATATCAGAACCTGCATGTACAAGTGTTAAGGTTCTAGAAGATGCTGTATTATGTTATATATCATCTCATGATTTATATCACCTGTTAAAAGAAAATAGTGAATTTGGAATAGAAATGTTGCAAATTGCTTGTAAAGAATTAGGAGAAGCAAATAATTATTTAACTGATATAGCACAAAAATCTGTAAAAGAAAGATTAGCTGAAATATTATTGCATCTTAAAGATGAATTTGGAGTAAATAATGAAGGAATTATTAATATTACATTAACACGAGAAGAACTTGCAAATATTATTGGAACGGCAACAGAGTCTGTTATTCGTTTATTATCAGAATTTAAATCTCAAGGATTTATTGAACTTCAGGGAAGAAAAATTAAGCTCAAAGATTTAGCAAAGCTAAAGAAAATTAGTAATACATTTTAATAATTATTTTCAATGATAGGGCTGTCTCATGAACTGTATCAAAAGGCTCTAAAACTAGAAGAATTGTCGTATGATGAGGGACTTTATTTATACAATAATATTTCTTTGGCTAATATAATATGTCTTGCTCATAGTATTCGTAAAATTATTAATCCCCAAAATGTTGTTACCTACATTATTGATAGAAATATTAATCTAAGTAATTTATGTATTTCTAATTGTTTGTTTTGTAATTTTTGTCGCACAAAAAATAATACAGATTCTTATATTTTAAGATTTGATGAATATGTTAAGAAAATAGATGAACTTTATTCTCTAGGTGGACGTCAAATTCTTTTGCAAGGAGGAATACATCCTGATATTGATTTAAAATTTTATATTGATTTATTTAAAAAACTTAAAAACAAATATCCAGACATAAAACTACATGCACTTGGACCAGCAGAAATAATTTTTATATCTAAAAATGCTAATTTAAGTGTTTCGAATGTATTAGATAAACTATTAGAAGCAGGATTAGATAGTTTGCCGGGTGCAGGAGCAGAAATTCTTTCGGATAGAGTTAGAAATATTATTAGTCCGGTTAAGTGTTCAAGTCAAGAATGGCTTGATGTGATGAAAATTGCTCATCAAAAAAACATTACAAGCTCTGCCACAATGATGTTTGGACATATTGAAACAATAAACGAGAGAATAGAACATTTTATTAAATTACGAAACCTACAAAATAATAAACCATTATCTAGTAAAGGATTTATTTCTTTTACATTATGGCCTCTTGCTGGGAAAGACACAAGATTATTAAATAGATTTCCTCATATAAAACCAGTATCTAATTCGGAATTTTTAAAAATGCTTGCTTTTAGTCGAATAATGCTACCAAATATTCCTAATATTCAAACAAGTTGGATAACTATGGGACATGAAATTGCTCAAATATGTTTGCATGCAGGAGCAAATGATATGAGTAGCATTATGATAGAAGAAAATGTTGTTTCTCAAGCTGGAAAGAATAACAAGATAAATGTTTCTATCATGGAAAACATTATTAGACAAGCAGGTTTTATCCCTCAGCAAAGAAATCAGCAATATGATCCGTTATAGAAATCCTCTATAATAATTCTATATATGAATTTTATCAAACTTATATCCTAAATCTATATAATACTTTAATGTATCATTTAGTGCAGGTAACATTTTTGAAGCAGCAGTAATTGTATCATGAAAAACGATTATTGAACCATCTCTGACATTCTTTCTAATGATAGAATTTATTTTTTCTATAGTATTATCTTCTCGATAATCATATGTCATTACATCCCACAGGATAATTTTATATATTTTTTTTAATTTGTAATATTGCCAGGGTAATATTCTTCCATATGGTGGTCTAAAGAAATGTGAATCTCTAACTGGAGATTTAATAGATATATCTTTTAACCATTTCTTATTAGCTACTTTAAAAGCATTATAATGAGAGTAAGAGTGATTACCAATCATATGTCCATCTGCTTTTATTTTATCGATTATATCGGAATAAATTACAGCGTTTTTACCCTTACAAAAGAAGCTCGCTTTAGCATTATAATTTTTTAATATATTTAATACTTTTTCAGTAATAATGTGATTAGGTCCATCATCAAATGTAAGATATATTGTTTTAGGTTTGTTTTTTATTCTTGTTAAACCATAACTCCAAATACGAGGATATCTTATCGCTATATATATAAGTTTTTTCAATAATATTAGGTTTAATGTTAGAAAAACAAACTAATTATTATTATAAAGGTTAAAAGACATATTATAAATTTTCTCTATTTCGCTTAAAAACTCTTTATGATTATATTGCTTTGCTAAAAAATATATTTCTTCAATTGTTTTTAGAGATCTTTGTTTATATATTTCTAAAGCTTGTTGGTGCTGCTCCGAAAAATCACAATAAAATTTAATTTCTTTTAATGAATTATTAGCTGTAATTGTTGCCAATTTTAGTGCTTTTTCTTTTTTATTTATTCTATAATATCCATGGATTGTTCCAACACTATAATATCCGTATGGAATGATGTCATTTGGAATAAGGCTTACACATAAATCTAGGATTTGTTCAGATTTTTGTATCTCACCATTAAAATAAAGACCTCTTGCTAATCTCGAAAAAGTACTACGTAAATTTATTAATATTGTTCGTGTTGTTTCGTCAATATAACCTAAGTCTGAACTTAAATTACCCCAAGCAAATACATTTGATACATTTTGATACATTAATTCGGCATTGACATTTACTAATTGATTTTCTGAAATATCTGTTTCAATTGGAATAAGACGATATGCTAAGCCTTCAAGATAAAGATATTGTTCTAAGCCTAGATAGTTATTACTATTCATTGTGGAAGTAAAATAAATCGGTCGTTTCCAAAGATTATTTCTAATTATTTCTAATATAATCAAATCACTTTTCGTTAAACTTTCACGATCTATTGACCATTGCATTTTATCAACCAAGGAGTATTTTTGTATAGGTGTTAAATTAAAAATCTCGTCAATGACATTTTTATTAACAGTTAAAGAAATTTTATTTGCAGGAAAATAATCTATTGGATATGGATATAATTTTGTTGTTATTTTTGTTGCAGAATCATTTGAAAACACAAAATCTAATACAGTATGAAGAGGTAAAGCATATTTAGTCTGCTTGTCTAAAAATAGACTAAACTTTTTATTAAGATTTAAAGCTTGTGTTAATGTTAGTCCAAATGCCTGACATTGTTCTTCTGTGTCTAAACTTTGTACAACAGATACCAAATCTCTAAAATTTGGATTTGCTCCATGTGGTGTAATTGTGGAATAAAAATTTGTAAAATTTGTAAATTCTGTTGAATGTGTTTTGTCAAATTTATTTTCTTTCCACATTAAGATTAAATATTCTAAAATAGCAGTATAATCAGTATTTATTTCATTTATATTTTCATAATAAATATCTTCGATAAATGCATAAGGATTGTTATTAACTAATAATAGTTCTCTTTGACCAGATATATATTGATATTTATTAATACTTAAACTTACAGCTCCTGCGTCTTTTTGTGGTGTAATTATTTGATCTATATACCAATCTGTATTTAAAAAGCTAATATTTAAAATTCTTATATCTGTTCTTACACCAACAGCTTCTTGCAGATACCATAGAGGAAAAGTTTCATTGTCGCCTGATGTAAATAAAATTGAATTTGGTGCACAGGAATTCAACAGATTATAAGCATAATAATATGTGAAATCATTTTTACGTCTATTGTGATCATTAAAATTCTTTGCTATAAACTGTCCGGGTACAGCAATAAACAATATGAAAATTAATAAATATTTATAATATTTAAATTTAATTCTTTCTTTAAGAAACTCATATATTGCGATGATTCCAAAAGCTACCCAAATAGAAAATGTGTAGAAAGAACCTAAATATGAATAATCTCTTTCTCTGGCTTGATATGGATGTTGATTGAGATAGAAGGCGATTGCAATTCCTGTGAAAATAAATAGAAACAGGCTTATCCAAAACAAACTTTTGTCTTTTTTAAAAACGTAGAATAAACCAATCAATCCCAAAATAAATGGTATAAAATAGTATGTGTTTCTTGCTTTATTATTTTCCAGATACGGTGGAAGATTTTTTGTGTTATTAAGCCAAATGTTATCAATAAAAGTTATTCCAGAAATCCAATTACTATTTATTGGTCCGCCATTTGACTGAAAGTCGTTTTGTCGTCCTACAAAATTCCACAATAAATATCGCAAATACATATGATTAAGTTGATATCGAAACAGAAATTTCATATTTGCAGTAAATGACGGAATAGACTCTTTTTTATATCCTGACCATTCTTTATATGCAGCAACATGTTTGGGTAAATTACTCCACATTCTTGGTATAAATACCTTATCTCTATTTACATAATTAGCTTCCGGTTTGTATGCAATAATTTCATATCCATTATCAACAGTATCATAAATTGCTTGACCTTCTTTATAAGGCATTCGTTTATCAAGCTCTGAGTTATATTGTTGCCCATAAATTAATGGTCGTTCTCCATATTGTTCACGATTTAAGTATGAAATAAAATTAAATATTGTCTCAGGATTATTTTGATCTATAGGAGGATTTGCTGAAGATCTTATTAAAACAACTGAATATGATGAAAAACCAATTAAAAACACTGCTACAGCAGTAACTATCAGGTTAGCATTTATCTTGTTTTTCCTGCCTGTATATAGAATCCCAAAAAATATAAGACCAATAATGATTATGGCAAAAGCAAATATTCCTGAATTGAATCCCAGATATAATTTGTTTACAAAAAACCATTCGAATTTTGCAACAACAATTGGTAATCCATTAATAACAAGCTGCACTAATGCTAATAATACAATTGAAATAACTATGTAAATTACAAAGTTCTTATTATTTTGCTTTGCCCTGTCATAATAGTAAATCAAAACTAATGCAGGAATAATTAATATATTTAACAAATGAACCCCTGTTGATATTCCTAAAAGTAAAACAGTAAAAATCAAGTATCTGTTTTTATTCTCCAAATCTTTATAATTTGTAGATTTCAGCATTGACCATATTGTAATTACAGTAAAAAATATCGATACAGAATAAACCTCTGCTTCTGTAGCAACAGTCCAAAAACTGATTGAGAATGCTAGGCTTAAAGATCCAATAACAGATGCTGCAATTTTAATAAACTGATCAATTTTTACTTTGCCACTTTCGGTAAACTTATTGATTAAGATATATATAGTATGGTAGGCAAAATATATTGCAAATGATGAAGATAGAACTGATAACAAATTTACCCAAAAGGCTGTGTTTTCAGAATTTATGGCAAACATGCTAAAAAATCTGGCCAGCAACATATAAAAAGGAGCTCCGGGAGGGTGACCAATTTGAAGACTATCTGCACAGACAATAATTTCACCACAGTCCCAAAAATTAACATTTTGGGACATTGTAATTAAATAAATAATAAGGCTAAATACAAAAACAATCCAAGCCCAAAATTTCTTTATATTTATATCTTTGATTTTCAACATATACAACTGCTAAATTAAATATTTAATCTATTCCACATAAATATTTAATCTATTTTTTCTTACTTTGTAGCAAATACAGAGCAAATCATGCAAAAAGAAATTCGTGCTTTATATATTTCTTATGATGGAATGACCGACCCACTTGGTGAATCTCAGGTTATTCCCTATTTGCGTGAACTATCAAAAAAAGGAGTGAAAATAAGCATCTTGTCTGCCGAAAAATCAGAGGTGTTTTATAAACGAAAAGAAAATATTGAAGCAAATCTTGTAAAATACAATATTGTCTGGCATCCAATAATGTATACAAAAAAACCTCCGATTTTATCGACCTTGAAAGATATTCGAAAACTTAAAAAAGCAGCAAAAAAAATCTATCACCAAAAACCTTTTGATATAGTTCATTGCAGATCTTATATTAGTGCTTTTGCTGGAGTTTATTTAAAGAAGAAGTTTGGTGTTAAATTTCTTTTCGATATGAGAGGTTTTTATGCTGACGAACGTGTTGACGGAAATCTTTGGCCTCAATCCAATCCTATTTTTAAAAGAGTATATAAATACTTTAAGAAAAAAGAAAAAGAGTTTTTTAGTTTAGCTGACCATACCATTAGTTTAACATACGCAGGAAGAGATATTATTCACCAAATGCCCGATTTAGAAAACATTCCTATAGATGTGATACCTTGTTGTGCAGACATGGAACATTTTAACTTTAACTCAAGTAGTAAATCTTCTATAGACCGGTTTAGAAATGAACTCCAGATAACTGAAGATGATTATATTTTATCTTATCTTGGATCTGTTGGAACCTGGTATATGCCTGATGAGATGATGGCATTTTTTAAATCTCTTTTAAAAATAAAACCTGAAGCAAAATTTCTGATTATAACAAAAGATAATCCTGATGTTATTCAAAGTCTCATCGAAAAGTATAATATACCAGAGGAGAAAATCATCATTCGTCCGGCAAATCGTGAAGAAGTTCCTGATTTACTTTTCCTAAGCAATGTCTCGATCTTCTTTATAAAGCCGGTTTTTAGCAAAAAAGCCTCATCTCCAACAAAACTCGCTGAGCTTCTTGGAATGGGAATTCCTGTTGTTTGTAACTCAAATGTTGGAGATATTGATAAATTTGTGCCTGAAAATAATCTGGGTATTATGATTAATTCATTTAATGATGATACATACATCCAGGCATGTAAAAAACTTGAAAATCTAGAAAAAATTAAAAAAGATCATTTACGAAATGTTGCATGTGAATTGTTTTCGTTAGATGGTGGTTCTAAAACATATTATAAAGTATATAAAACTCTCATAAATTAATGAAAAAGATCCTGGCAATAGTACAACATCGTAAAGGCCGCTCTCCCGGACAGAGATTCCGTTTCGAGCACTTTATTCCGGTACTGAAAGCTAATGGATATGAAATAATCTTTTCAAATATTATTAGTGAAAAAGACGATCAAATTTTTTATTCCAAAGGAAAATATTTTGCAAAATTATTGATTGTTATTAAATCTTTCAGACATCGCCTAAAAGATCTTAAAAAAGCTAAAACTTTTGATGCCGTCTTTATATATCGTGAAGCATTCATGCTTGGCACCACTTATTTTGAAAAACGGTTATCAAAATTAAATGTACCCCTTGTTTTCGATTTTGATGACTCAATATGGTTAAATGACACAAGCGAAGGAAATCAGAATCTTGCTTGGATGAAAAAACCTAAAAAAACTGCTGATATTTGCAGATTTTCAAACCTAGTTATGGTAGGCAATCAATATTTAGCTGATTATGCCAGTAAATTTAATAAAAATGTAAGTGTCGTTCCCACCACAATAAATACAGACTATCACAAGCCTCTTAAAGAAAGAACCATATCAGACAAAATTTGTATCGGATGGACAGGAACCACCACCACTTTAAAACATTATGATACTGCAATTCCTGTTTTGAAAAAAATTAAGGAAAAGTATGATGATAAAGTATATTTCAAAGTCATTGTTAATTCAGAAGAATGGAATAGAGATTTTGAAGTGAAACTTGTTAAATGGTCAAAAGAAAACGAAATTGAGGAACTTTGCGAGTTTGATATTGGTATTATGCCACTACCTGATGATGATTGGAGTAAGGGAAAATGTGGTTTTAAGGGAATACAGTGTATGGCTCTGGAAATGCCTGTCATCATGTCTCCCGTCGGTGTAAATACAAATATTATTGATAATAAAAAGAATGGCTTCCTTGCAGATACAGAAGAAGAGTGGTTTGAATATTTGTGTCAGCTAATTGACTCGTTCGAACTTCGTCAGCAAATCGGAAAAGCTGCTCGTAAAACTATTATTGAAAAATATTCTGTAAAGGTTTGGGAGAAAAAAGTACTGAATATTTTTAATAAAATTACTAAAGGCTAATGGCTGTTAGCTTTTGGCTGTTGGCCATTAGCCTTTAGTAAATTATCTTATGGTATAACAACAGGAATTGGTTCGCAAATCCTTGTTAAATCATAAGTCTGTCCATTAGTTGTTATATTCCATATCTTACGTAAACTAAAATAATATGTCTCACCAGAAGTTAGCGTATAGCCTTCACCAGCTAAATTACTAACAATCTCATCATAATTAAATGTCTCATCGGCACGAATATTTGACTCACCACTTGCATTAACTGTATTTGGTGTTAAAGGATTGTTGTTGGTTTCCATAGTTTCTGCATCTATCAATAAGGTTCCATCTCCTCCTCTAAAAACATGCTGACTTGTATGTGAGTTTATTGTTCCTCCATTGCCTGCAAAATCCACAAAAGTGTGAATTCCATAGTAATCAACTTCGCTCTGAGAAACTATTGTTATTTCGTATGGAGGTGAATGCCTAATCTGCTGAATTCCTTCTTCTAGTATAATTCCTAAGTTTAACTGAGGTCTTATTCCGGCAAAATTCCATGAATATGTTTCATAATCAAATGATACAACATAAACTGCTGCGTCTGCATCAAACTGTATATGTATATTTTCAAAATCACTTACATCAGCTAGTGTAAATGCCAATGGATAAGTAAATGTAATTGCTCCTCCGGCAAAAACATTAGTTACGCCCTGGGCTTCAGTATAGGTTACTCCAGGAGTTGTTGATATCGTTGCTGTAGCTGGCGCACTTGTTGAAGCAGTATAATTATTGTTCTCATAAGTCGTACTAACACCACTTACTGTAACAGAAATTTCTGTATAAGAACCTGTAGGTATTTCAGCAGAAACCAGGTCTCCTACTGTTCCTTGTAAGTTACGCAAATCAACAGTTGTAGAACTTGATAATAATTCTACATATTCTCCTTCAGAATTCTTAAGCTGTATTGACGAAAATGTTATTTCACATTTTGTTAAATCATCGGAATTAATAATATCGCCATCAGTTGTTTTTGTCGATGACTGTGGGTCTCTTGGATCGTAAATCTTTATCGACACAGTGGCATTTTCTTCTTCCGGATCATCTTTACAAGAATTAAAAATAAGGCCTGATGATAATATCCCGAGAATAATAATTAACGGAAAAATCGCATTTAGTTTTTTCATAATTTATAGTCTTTGTGAGTTGCAAAACAAACTTACACAAAGTTTTTGAAAACTGCAAGAGTGTCAAACGGTTGGTCTAATATATATCTCCTACGGAGAAAACAGAGCTTTATAAAGTTCTTTTTTTGAAGATTTTTCCCCTACGGGGAAAAGATTGATGGATTATCTAATACCAATTGTTTTTTTTAAACGCCGTATACGCAAATTGAGGAAATACAATGATTTATACTTAATAAACTGTAAAAAGAGCAAAACGAATGACTAATGGCAGGGTCGAAGCAAATGAAGTTATATGACATTTTAGAGTTTAATAGGTATAAAAAGACAAAATTAAAAATCACATCTCTAATGTTTGTCCGTAGGACATAAATATTCATTAAAAAACGTTAAAAACATAAGGCGATTGCCCGTAGGGCATACATACAATTTTGACAGAACACAAAAGTTTATTAAATTGCATATTAAACTTAAATCCTATTAATCATGGCAAACACTTATACACAGATTTACATTCATTATGTATTTGCAGTTCAAAACAGAAAGAGCCTTATAAGTCCTAAATGGGAAAATGAGCTTTATAAATACATCACAGGTATTGTTCAAAAATATGAACATAAGTTACTAATTGTGAATGGCGTACAAGACCATTTACATATTTTGGTTAGAATGTCTCCAAAGCAATCTTCATCAGACTTAATGTATAATGTAAAACGAAGTTCTTCAATGTGGATTAATGATAACAAGCTCGTTCAGCACAAATTTAACTGGCAAGAAGGTTTTGGTGGATTTTCTGTTTCAAATAATGAAGTAGCAAGCAAAATAAAATACATAGAGAATCAAAAATCACATCATAAAAAGAGTACCTTTAAAGAAGAATATAAACAGTTTCTCAAAGAAAATAATATAGATTACGAGGAGAAATATATTTTTAAGGATCCTGAGTAATATGTATCTCCTACGGAGAAAGAAGAGCTTTATAAAGTTCTATTTTTTTGAAGATTTATCCCCTACGGGGAATACAACAGCTTACCCTTACCTTTTAATGAAAATCCGGTAGTGTCCACATTAGTGTGTCTGAGTTACTAAAAAGTTTCTAATATTTTTAA
>CAYUWD010000034.1:0-22508 GCA_964448235.1 uncultured Bacteroidales bacterium
ATGGTAAGATGTGGAAACGTGAAGATTTACTATGTGGTTTTGATAGTGAAGGATTGATTATTCTAGAAAGAACAGAAGCTAGAAATGCTAAAGATCAAGGTGAAGATGTTGTATCTAGGATATATGCTAAAATCAATACAATGCAATTTAAGGACTTAAAAGATTTATAAAAATGAAAAACACTCATATTGAATGGAATGAAGCACTCCATGAACAAAAAAGAATCGAAAAAGAAAATCAAAAAATCAGAGAAGAATATGAAGAAATGGTAGATGATGCTGTAGATGATATGTGGGAAGCATTAGGACAAAAAGATTTTAAGTATTCAGACTTTGAAGATATCTGTTATGGACATGGTGTAGATCAAGACGATGTTATTAATCAATTAATTTAAAATGTTATGGCAAAAATTGGAATTGAAATTAAAAACTACAAGAAGATAAAAGACCTTCAAGTAGAATTAAAAGATTACGACGTTATTATTGTTAATGGTCGTAATAGAGCTGGTAAATCATCTCTAATAAATGGGATATTTGAAAACCTTACAGCTAAGAATTTATCTGATGAACCTTTAACAAGAGGTGAAGAAAAAGGTGAAAAAGCAGTTATCATAGAAGATAAGAATGGTGAAGAAATTAAGATTGTTCATACATTCACTAAAAAATCTCCTAAAGGAACATTCTATGCTGTTAAAGGTAAAAAGAAAATCAATTCAATAAATGAAATTAGAGAACTTATTGGTGAAACTAATAATCATACTATTGATGAATTCTTTACAATGTGTAAGACTGTTCCCGGGAGAAGAAAGTTTATCAAAGAAATACTAATGAGAGTTATCGATAAAAAGAATATCGAAGAAATAGAGCTTATAGATTCATTGATTAACTCTAAAGATGGTGAGTATTATACTAAAAGAGCTGAACTTAACTCTGAACTAAAAGCATTACAAGCTATTCCTGGTATCACTGATGAACAAAAGAAGCTTTTAGCTGAAAAAGATGATTTAGTAAAAGAAATAGATAAGCTAAATAAGCAAAGTGAAGATAATAGTAATAAAATAGAGATACTTACTAAAATTCATAGTAATATAATTTCTATTGAAAATGGTGCCGGTTGGCAAACTCTTACAGAAAATGATTTAATCTTTAAAGATCCTGATGTTAATGACTTATTCAGAACTATCATAAAATCTGAAAAAGAAGCTATGAAGTATAAAAGTACTTGTGAATATGGTATAAAATCATTTAGTAATGATAATGAGAAAATTAGAGATAAGAGTACTGCTATGTCTATGAAATTGGCTGAAATTGAAAAGATTGAATATTCTATGAATGCTAATGGTAATATTGAAGAAAAAATCAAAGCTAAAGAAAAAGAAATTGATGAGATCAATGATAAATTTTCTAAAGCACTAGATAAGAAAGATAAAATCTTAGCATCTTCAGAACTACCAGAAGGACTTAAAATTATCGATGAAAGTAATTTTACCTATAATGGATTTAGTTTCAATGAAAGCGAGATATCTGAATCTGAAGGATGGTTATTACTTGCTCAATTAACTATACCTGTCTATGATAGTAAATATTTTAGAATGGGTAATGCAGCAATATATGGTAAAGAAGCTCTTGATACTCTTATTGAAATAGCTGCTAAGTATGGTAAAGTATTAGCACTTGAAAAAGTCAATGATGATATTGATGATGTTTATGTTGAAGGTATTGTTATTGATGAAGAAAATGAAGTTGCTATAGAAAAAACAGATAAAAAGAATGAAAAACGTAAGCAAGAAGTTATAGATAATGCAAATAAAGGTATCGGTGATAGAATGAAAGAAGAACGTGAAAAGTTCAAAAAAGAAGCTGAAGAAGAAGGATTATCTACTGGTGATAAAATCATAAAAGATGCAGCAAAAAATAGAATTAAAAATGGTAATCCATTTCCTGGAGATGAAAAACTTGTAAAAGACAATTCTACAAATGATGATCCATTAGCTGTATCATTCGATAGTGAAAAAGAAAATTATGATGAAGGAAAACCTGTCGAATCTCCTGTTCCTGAAAAGGAAGAACCTATAGAATCTACAGATAGTAAATCTGCAGAAGATATTACTGATAATGATATTAACAAACTAAATCTATTTTAAAAATGGCAAAAGTAACAAACAAAGAAAAGCAAGAGAAAAAAGGAAAAGTAGTTAAATGTGATAGATATTCTGATGGTGATTATGATGGTCAACATGGAACATTATATGCTTTTAGTGTAGAATTTGATAATGGTGATAAGGGAACATACAAAGCTAAAGATGTTAATAATCCTAAATTCAAAGTAGGAGAAATTGCTGATTATGAGCTTGAAAAAGTCACATTAGATAATGGCAACTCATTCTTTAATATTAGATCTGTTTCTAATAAAGATTTCAAAAAAAATGGTTACAAAAAAATGACTATTGAAGAACAGCAATCTATCTTTAAACAAGTAGCAATGACAGAATCTATTACAGCAGAAAGATACCTTATCAAAGCTGGTATTGAATACAGTTCTGATTTCTTTACTGTTTTAAGAAAGAAATGGATAAATGCTTTAAATAATAAAGGTATTAATGGAACGACAGTAGATCAACAATTAGGAATAAATGCTTCGTCTGCTTTTAAGATTACTATTGGTATGCTTATCAATTCTTGCTTAAAAGGCAACAATGCTTCATATCTATTAGATGAATTCGATAATTCATTTAACAGTATTTTTAACTATATAAATCCTAGCAAATAATGAAAAAACATAGACTTGTGATTACTCAATCTCTTATCAAAGAATTATTCCATAATGGCAATGAATTACCAGATCATAAGATATGTTTTAGGAAAATATACGTTAAGTACATTTTAGGAATAAGGACCGGAGGAGGTATTACACAATCCAAAGGTCTCTTATTCGAAGATTTAGCATGTGATACTAATAATAACAATGTATCATTACCAAGGAATTCACGTACAGGTAGAAAGCTTACAGATGAATTAAGAATAGAGCAACAAGCTCAAATATTCAAAGAATGGAAAAGATCTGTAAGTGGTACTGTAAATGAAACTAATTCACAAATTGTAATTTATAAAGAATGGGGTCCAGATAGAAGCATTCTATTGAAAGGTACACTAGATATATTTCCATTTATTCATGCAGATGCAAATACTGGTGAAATGATTGTTTCTATTTTGGATCTCAAATTTACACAAGACATACATAGTACATATGGTAAATTCTGTTGGGGAGAACCTGAAAGAATGGATCATTTACAAGCTGTATATTATAGTAATCTTGTTAGAGATATAGATTATAATCTAAATGATAAATTAAATCCTGATAACATACTAAGAGAGCTTACAGAGCCTATTAAACATATTCTTGATACAGGTCAATGTAAATTCAAATATTATGTTGCTGATTCTAAACCTGAATGTAATTCTAATGTATTTCCATACATTATTAAACCTGATGATTTTGCTGAAATGAATGAGTCTATAAGAAAGACTGTATTCTTATTAAGAGATGCAAATGAAAACGAATGGCCAGCAAATCCTAATTCTATTACTTGTTTAGGCAATGCTAAAGAAGGAGTATTTGAATGCCCATTTATAAATTGTTCACAAAAATTAAAAGAAAGGGAAATCTAAATGAAATCAATGCAAAGTACAATCAATAAGATTATTGAAGATTATGAAAATATGCAGGACTATTTTGTTCCTGTAATTAAAATGGATTCATTGTTTGAAGAAGAAAAGAAACCACATCTTTATTTTCCAACAACAACTGATGTCTTTAAACCGGAACCTGAAATTCTTACATTTCATCCTAATGCACTAAATCAAGTTAGTGCTAAGTTAGGAATACCTGGTCAATTTATGAGAACACTTCATGATGGTGAAGATTGGGAAAAGAATTTATTCTGTAGAACTATAAATGACTTCTTTCACTTTTCTCCTAGAAATGAAGATAAATTTCTTATTCGATCAAATAAAGGAGTAGCAAAAGCTATTCTCAGTGATTCCTATGATAGATACAATTCTTTAAATGTATTATCTACTTTTCTTACTGAAATGAAAAAGCATAATTTCGTTGGCAATAATGTTTATTATGATGGTATTACATATTTCTTAGAAATGACTAATAAGCAAATTCCTATTGAAATCAATGGACAAAACCATTGGCTTACTGTGCAGTACAGAAATAGCGATTTTGGACAGTCTGCTCTTGATATAAGACTTATGCTTACAAAACAAGTTTGTTCTAATGGTATGGTTTTAAATTCAATTATGAGAAGTGTTCATAAAGGTAAGAAAATACAGCAAGGAAAAGATTTTAAATTGTCTGATAAAACATTAAATCTAGAATCTGAACTTAAACAACAAATTATTGCTGATGTTATTCCACAAATAGTAGCTGAAGATAATATCATAAGAATTAAAAATGCTTTTGATGAAGCTAATCAAATTGATATTCCTGTAGATACTGTTGTAGAAAAACTTCCTTCTGTAAATGCTACAAAGAAAGATATTGAGAATATTAAAGGTATTCTTATGAGTAATGATGAATCAACAGGAACTACCGATGGTGGTAATGTTCTTAGAGTTGTTAATGCTATATCATTCTTAGCAAATGATTTTACTGAAGAAGAAGCTGAACCTGCTAATAAGTACAAAGAAATGAGTGGTAAATTATTAAGTAAATATGTAAAGTTTTAATTACTTATATTAACTGTTATTAGTAGTTTTTAGTCGCAAATATTGTCAACTTTTGCGACAAATAAATAATCAAATAAAAGTAATAATCATAGTTGCGAGCTTCTTTTTTAGCCAATGGGGGTTCGCAACTTTTTAAATTTAAATTTATGTATGAAATCATAGATAATAATGGAATAATCCATTCAGGTAATGAAGAAGAAATGACTGAAGCTTTTGATATAATGACAAATCCAGATAAATATAGCACTGAAGATATAGCATTATATGAATGTTCTTGGACTGGAGATTTAAAATTGATAAAAGTGATAGCAACACATAATTAGGAGGTTAAAATGTATAAGTATTCATTCATTGATAATAATACAATAAAAACTGTTAAAGAATTAGAATAAAATATTCCTCTATATATCGGACAAATGGTAACCTTAAATGATGTATCATATATTATAGTAGATATGGAAATCAACTTTGATACTAATGCAATAACTGTTTTAATTGAAGATATGTAAAAATAAATTTGCATTATATAATATTTATGCTTTATATTTGCAATGAGTTTCAACACGGAAATGAACAACTGCTAGAAACTTGATAAAAATACTTCAAAAACTCAAACGAGAGTTTAACTTCATAAAGTGGTTGTTCAAATCCGTGGCTTTATGAAGTTTTTTTATTCCCTAAAGTGAAGCTCAATTGCATAGGATGGTTCACAAATCCTAAACCATACCGGATGATGATTAGTGAGGATGATAAATAAAAAATGGGATGATTGGGCTTGAAACAATCAAAAAGATAATAAAGTACGATCTATGATATAAATAACCAATGTAAGCTCTGTGAAAAACCACAACTTACGACTTGATACTTTTATAGATTGCCAGAAAATGATAAGTTGGAAGCAATATTATCTACCTTTAATTAGGTCAAGGACTGAATGACTTTATTATTAGTTAATAGATATATTAAAATATTCTTATATAGGTTTCATTCCCCCTTTTTGTAAAAGGTGGAGTCCAAAACCAAAGTATCAAGGATATAAGTATAACTATAAATAAAAGAATAATATGAAAAAAGAAAAATACACATGTAAATTATGTAATGCAAAATTAAAAAAACCTGAATATTGTAATTTACATTTTAAATCTGGAATAGTTTATACTTTTTGTTCTAATGATTGTTTAATAAAATTTAGAAATGTTTTTTTAAATAGTAATAATATAGAATGGTTTTTAGACAGAATTGGTAAAAAAGTTTATCGTAGCAAAACATCTTGTTCTTGTGAAATATGTCAGCATGTTTATGAAAATGGACTAATAATAGAAAATAAAATGCATGCAATGTATATTGCTGAATTAGAAGGATTGTCATTTCATGAAGATGAAGCTCATATATTTAAGTATTTCGATACTAAAGAAGAAGTAATAGAATTTGAAAAAGAATTAAAACAATTAAAAGAATAATATTATGTCAGAAAGAACAATAACAATTCCTTTAGAGGAATATGAAGAATATAAGAAAGAAATTCATAATCTTAAATCAGAAGTTATAAAACTTAAAACAATAAAAAATGCTGAAATAAATTATATTCTTCCAGATGCTCAAATATTTATTATTAATGATCCTAATCCAATGTCTAGAGATTTAAATATTGGCATTACATATCAATCTATGAATGGTAAACAATTATTTAAATTTAAAATTGAACAAAAAAATAGACCTAAATTTTTAGGTGATACTAAAAAAGAAATTCAAGAATATTTTAAGTTATTTGTTAATGAATTATCAAAGCATTTAGCTGAAAATATGTTAAAAAATGAACAATTCTTAACTACATTTCATAATTTTAAAAAACAAATAGAATATTATGGTAAATCAAATAGTAATATCAACAAATAAATGTAAAAGAAATATCTTTGAATCATTCCACAATAGAATATCAAAAGAAAAAATAACTTTTGGTCCTACTGCTAGATATTCAGATGATAATACACAAATATTTTTTAGATATGCTACAGAAAAAGTAAGTAGTAATGATATAAAATTTGTATTATTATTTGAAATTATGAGTAATGAAATCATTGAATAAATAAATAATAGTATTAATAAAAAACAATAATTATGACACTATCAATAATTTTAGGATGTATTACAGGAATTGTTATTGCTGAATACATAAGAACATTAAAAAGAAAAAATAAGACTATTGACAAGTTCAATAAGATTATTATGAAACAAATAGATACTATATCTGAACTTGAAAAGAAAAAAGGAATATTAGATAATAAGGTTGCAAAACTTCGAGATGTATTTCCATTTCCATATCATAAAGATGTAGATAAAGAATATAGAGAAATTGATGGTATGCATTTAGCAGAAATTACTCATAGTCCTGAGTTCTGCATAACAGCAATGACCAGATTATGTAAGTACAAATCATTAGTGTTTTATAATCATAATAGAAGAACTGGTAATACTACTAGATTAGCAGACTTAGCAATACAAGATATCTTTAATGGTAAAAAATGGATTGCTAAAGATCATCATAATAATACTGAATCTAATGAAAATCTATTTACAAAAGTAATGATAAGATTATCACATGAACATTGTAATGGAATTCCAACAAATATGAAAATATTTTTTAAATATGATACGAAAAATCTTACGATAGAACTAATCAAAAAAGATAAATTCACAGGAAAGGAGATTAAATAATGTTACCAGAACAAATAGAATTCAGAGCTAAGAGTCCAAAAGGATATTGGCTTTATGGTATGCCTACTTATGACTTCAAATTTATATTTAATGATGAAGCAGTAGATAGTCCAGACAACTATGAGATTATTCCTGAAACATTAGGAATATATACTAATCGTAAAATTCATAATGATAAAAAATTATATACTGGTGATATTGTATTTTTTGAACATGAAATACCAAATGGAGACTATAGAGTTTATTTAGTCTGTTGTTTCATTAAAGAATGGAATATGTTTGCATTGTTAGAAGTGGATGAATACAGAGATTATATTCAATACAGAGATTATATTCAATTTGGAAAGACTTTAGATGAAGTTATGTTTTGGTCTTATACAATAGAAAAAGATTATTCACAATATCATTATGCAGGAAATATTTATGATAATCCAGAATTATTAACAAAATAAAAAAGATAATTATGAGTTTATTTAACAATACATTATTTGATGAAAACTTTGAATTAGTAGATGATACATTTACAATATCATTCTTTCTAAAATATAGATTAGGTAAAAGAAAACCTGAACCTATAAATCCTGTTCCTAAACAAAGTGTTAGAAGCTTTATCCAAACAAAGAAAAATGCTAAGCCTGTTATTCAAAATGGAATAGAGTATTATAGAAAAGATGATCTTTATGTAGCTCATTATCCTGATTCAAAAGTAAAACACAATCATGATTATCTCAAAGAACAAGTAAGGTATAAAATAATGCAATCATTAGAAGCTAGGAAGTATCTTCCATTCAAAGGTAGACTAATGGTTAATAAGCTAGTATTTATATTTTCTCCAATAGCATCATTAAAAGCTGCAGAAAAGAAAAGTATAGAAGCTGGTAATTATGTTTATAAGGACACTAAACCTGATTTAACTGATAACTTGCCTAAGTTAGTATTTGATGCATTAGAAGGAGAAGTCTTTGAGAATGATTCAAGAATTGTAAGAGAGAATAATATCTATAAGGTTTACGGTAAATCACCTGGAGTATTTATCGAATTAAAAGGAAAGATATGAAAATAATAGGAACAACATTAGTTGTAAGTGAATCAGAGAAAGATAAGATTGATAAACTTCCAGATATCTTTGAAAAGCTAGGAACCATTAAAAAGATAAATAGTGATTACAGACCACATATGGTAATTCCAAATTATAACATAGATTATTCTGATTTATCTATTTCTTTTGTAGATAAGCATGATAGTCTTATTTCATGGGCTAAAGTAAATGAGATCAAAGAAACAGATATTTTATTTACTTATGCAAATTATGAAAATGTAGGCATATTTTTATCTACTATTCCTAAAAACGCAATAGAGCCTAAATTTAAGGACTTATTTTCTAAGATAGATGAATCTAAGAGTGACTTCAAATGTAACGAATTTGGAGTTCCTATTGATTATGATGGATATAATTATTATGATCTTAATAACTTCAACATCAAAGAGAATGTTTATTATTTATTATTAGGGAAAGAAAAACATTTTGTTCAATGTACTTCTACAGACATTAACATAATGAATATTACCAATATAGATAAAAAGTCATATCTTTACAATCTGATAGTGAGTAAAAAAATAGTATTATTAACAAATCCATTTTAGCTATGGCAAAAGTATTAGTAGAATTTCAAAACAACAAATTCAAATTAATTGAAGAAAAGAAACTTGATGATATCAAAGAAAATCATCAGATTATTGGAACTGTAATCAACCTTAATCTCTATGAGAAATGGTTCAAAATGATTAAGTCCGGAAAGAAGAAAGAAGAATATCGTGAAATCAAAGAATATTACGATAAGATATTCAGTAAGCTTAAAGGACAATTTGTTATTGCATTTGCTAATGGTTTTAAAAAGACCAGAGATGTTATTTATGTTAGATGCAATAAGATATCAAAAGGAAAAGGAAAAAAGGAATGGGGTGCTCCAAATGAGCTATGCTATGTCCTTAATCTAAAAGAAGTAATCTGTACAAAAGATGAGATTATAAAATAGTTTTTTCATGATAGATTAGTTTTAGTTTAATTAGTTAATGTGGGGAGATTTAATAGTCTCCCCTTTTTAAAATCTTAAAAATGAAGTACAAGCAATTATTAAGCGAAGTGTTAGAAGAATATAAAGATAATTATAATAATCGCTTTGAGAGAAAAATATCTGTTCCACAAGTGCAAACAAGATTTGGATATCCTGTTTATATAGGAAAAGAATCTTCTGTAAATAATGTAGATAAATATTTATTCATTGAAGTATTAGTAAATGATAATGTAATATTGTCTGTTAGTAAATCTATTGATGATAAAAACTTATTTGATATAAATGGTAAAATGGAAGAAGATCTTTGTAAAACTGCTATTATAGCATTATCTAAATTCGGAATGAATCTATTACACACTTCTGGAAATATGTTAAATCACGCATCACAAAATTAAATTATATGGCACTAAATAAAGTAAAAGGAAATATGTATCCATTTCTAAATGATTATCCAGAAAAAGGATCTAATAAAGGTTACACATGGAATCCATTAATCGGAGAATGTAAACATAAATGTTCTTACTGTTCTACAAATAAATTAAAGGAAAGATACCCATTGTTAAAAGAGCGATATTCAGGCCCTTTAAGGCTAGATGAAAAAGCTATGAAGGATAACCTCGGAAAAGGTAAATTCATCTTCGTATGTGCTCAAAATGACCTATTCCAATCAGAATTAGCAGTATCTAATATCATAACAATACTAGACCATTGTAAAAAATATCCTGATAATAAGTATCTATTTCAAACAAAAGATCCAAAAACATTTCATGATATATTACCACCATTTTTACAATATCATCTACCAAAGGATTTTGTTTTATGCTTTACAATAGAAACAGATAAAGACATATCAGATAAGTTTCCGGAAACAGTTCCTATTGATGATAGATTCTATTATATAGGTAGATTAAAGCAAATGTTACCAGAAATTCCAATACACATCACAATAGAACCAATAATGGAAATGAATCCTAGTAAATTTTATTCTAAATTAGTAGAGCTTAAACCTCAACAAATAAATGTTGGTGCCGATAGTGGTAACAATAACTTACCAGAACCTAGAAAAGATGAACTTAAAATACTACTAGCTTATTTAAAAGAAATTCCTAATTGTGAAATAATATTAAAAGATAACCTTAAAAGATTATTGAAATGAAATATAAATATCAAATCACAGATGAAGTAATTGTTGAAGATATTGGTGTAGGAAAGATAAAAAATTTTCAAATATCAACTATTGACAATACACAAATTCCATCATATTGGATCATGTTTGATAAAAATATATATCCAGATGAACAAGCAAGAAATATATTCGAAACTAGTATTGAAAAACTTCATAAAAGAGAATTAAAATTTGAAGGAATAGATGATTGGAATAGACCAGTTTTTAAAGATCATAACAATAATCGTTTTGGAGATGTTGATAATTTATTTAATTGGGGAGATACATTCGAAACAGTTACTTCTAAAATATCTGAAAAACATATATGTTATTTCGGTAGTACTTTTGGTTGTGAACCAATGGGTACTTTAATAAATCCAGACAAAATAAAACTTGTAAAAGAATGGGAGGAATAGATATGCAACTAGAATTTAATTTTGATGATACAACAATATCAGAAAGAATACATGAACGTGCTAAAACTGCAAAAATTCCTATTCCTGGAGGATTTGTAGAACCTAGGAATAAACCAAAATCTAAATCTATTGATAATATTAAAATAATTGATAGATTAAGAAAGGGTGCAAATTCGTTAATGAAACAAGCAGATAATATATCTACAGAAGTTTCTGGAAATTGGACTCATCGTAGACAAAGGTTTGCTGATAATGCAAGAAAGAAAAAAGAAGTTCTTATAAAAGATGCTACAATATTAAACAAGTTAGCTGATTTATGGGAATTAAATCAATGTCCTAAAATATTACAAAAAGTTAGAACTAGAAGTGATTTGACAGTATATTATCCTAATCCATTAGATGGAACTGAAGTTGAATGGGTAGTTGAGAGAAATGAAAAAAATCTTAAAAAATGTAACAAACTAGGACTTACTTGTAAAGAAGATTGGAAAGGATTTGACGAAGCAATTTATCAATTATCAATAGTTAAATTATCACCAGAAGAAGAAAAGAAAATAGAACTTGAAAAAGCAATAGCAAAAATAAGACCTATGAAAATAGCAGGTTTCTTTCCTACTCCTGATAATTTAATAGACTTTATGATAGATCAAGCCGATTTAGATAAAAATCATAGTATTTTAGAACCTTCTGCTGGAATTGGTAGTATTTGTGATAGATTAAGAGAACGTGGTTTTAATGGCATTATAAATGCTTGTGAGATAGTTCCTAGTCTTTATGAAATATTAAGGCTTAAAGGATATGTTTGTTCAAATGAGGATATTTTATCATATAAACAAGTTAATGGTGAACTTTGGGATAGAATACTTATGAATCCACCATTTGAAAAAAAACAAGATATTGATCATGTTTTACATTGTTATAATACATTTCTTAAAGATGGTGGTAGATTAGTTTCTATAATGTCAGCCGGAGTACAATATAATAGTGATAAAAAGACTGTTGCTTTTAGAGAATTTATTGAATCAAAAAATGGATTGTTTATTGAAAATGGTAAAGCATTTAAAGGTTCTTTTAACAATACAGCAGTTAATACAGTAACTTTAATAATAGACAAATAAATCAAAAATACTATTGGTTAGACAATAGATTTTCCAATTCACTCAGGTAGCCCTTTAAGTAGGGTTGCCTTTTTATAAACAATTAAAAAATAAGCTTATGAATGAAGTAATATCATATCTATTATATACAGAATATGAAATAGAAACTATTGTATTAGAGAAGATAAAATATTATAGAAGCCAAATAGATTTTATGATGAACAAATACCCTAAGAATTAACAAACTAAAAACCTAAATAAAAAAGCCCCAGAGATTAATTTCTCTAGGGCTTATTTTTTTTATAATTATGATATTATTATCCAACAGTATAGGTACAATAAATCCTATGTACTGTTCCAACTGTTAAACCAGTATAATCTATTTGTGTAATTTTATTTAAAGCTCCAGTAGTTATAACAGCAGCTTTATTTATTATTTCAGTCCAAATATAAGAACCTGCCATTCCACTTCTTTCATAGAGTCTACATGATATTGCACCACCTTCAACATCTTCTGATGTAACATCTGCTCCAAAAGTTATTACAATATTACCAGTAATAGCATCTGATGTCTTTTCTACATATACTGATTTTGTATATCTATCAGCTGTAGATTCAATATTGTACCATCCTTTTGTACCAATTGCATTAGTTCCATAATAATAATTATTCCCTGGAGTAGCACTATCATTTTTAAATTGTAATTTACCTCCTAAAAATTCCATAGATGCAGCAGTAGATAAATCAATATACATTGTGCTAGCATCTCTTGTGAGACCATCTCCTAATGCTGTATCTTTTATTTTAATAGCAGTAATTGTATTATCCGGAATTGATAATGTTGAAAACAATGTGTTGATATCTACTACAGATATTCCTGTACCATTACCAATGATAATATGATCATTTGCTACCATATTAGCTACAATAGGATTTCCTGTTGCTGTCTGACCAACAATAACATCTCCTGGACTTAATGTTTGTAATTTAGCTAATGTTATCCCTCCATCTTTAACTCTCAATTCATTAGTAATTGCTTCAACTTCTAAAGTAGAATCAGTATTTATTTCAAATAAACCTGCATTATTATAAATTCCTCCACCATCAAATGCACTAGAAGGAAAATCATCAATATCTAAAACAATAGAAGTTCCAGATGTGATAGTAGCTAAAGCTGTTAATAAATTTTGTACTGTATTAGATAAAGATATTTGATTGCTTCCATCAAATTGTAAATAACCGGTATCTATAAGAGCATTTATAATATATTCTATTTTACCAGCTACAGATTGATAACTTTTTACATTGATACCAGAACCACTAACTTCATCTAATATTAATGCTAAACTTGAAGGAGATATGTCAACTTTTGGTAAAAATGAAGGTTTTACAACATTTTGTACACCATCTACATCTACATCTGTTTCTCCATTTATCTCTTCTTTATTAGCAATTCTAACATGCCCTGATGTAGTTTCAGTAGCAGTATCTGTTGGATTTTCTTTAAATAATATTGATTCGAATAAATCTCCAAACGTCGCTTCTGTAGGTTTATTATTTTCACGGAACCTAGGCCATGTTGTTGTTTGTGGTCCTTGTAGAAACCATTCTTTTGTTCTTGTTGTCGCCATAACTTTATAATTATTTTTAATTTAACTTATAATAAAATCATCATCTTGTGATGTAGTGCCTGAAATTCTAAACCAACCTATACCACCATCATATGCAGTATCATCTTCTGCAATAATAGTAGATATATTATTGATATTAGCATAACCACTATCAAAAGCAATCATTAACTTCTTAGGATCAACACCTTCACATACTAATCTTTTAAATATACAATCACCATGATACATTTCTAAATATTCAGAATATGTTAATCTTTCGTCTTGTGATGTAGAGAGAATTACCAAATGTATTTTTACAAGAATATAATGAAGCGAAAATAGATCTGTAACAATATCATAATGCTTCAATTTTTTCATAAAATATTCTTCTTTGTAAATATTTATTAGTAGAGAATAATAGTTATCAAATAACTCGCCAGTAAATTCAGAAGAATTACCGATTACATCATCGAGATTTGAAAAGTCATAATATAAATGTGGAAATGTTAGCATTGTGTACAATTATTTGAAGTGTCATCATTTTGTGAACAACTACCACAGCGATCAATTATTTCTTCAACATACTCATACCATCTAGCAACCTTTTCTAACCTAGAATGTAATTCGCTATCTAATATTACTTCTCCGGTATATTCTACAGCAGTATGATTTATTACAGCACTAATAACATTCATAAATAGTTGAAGTTTTAATAATTCATGTCTATGTCTTTCATATTCTTTTAATGTGTCTTCATCGCAATTCTCACAACAAGTAAGATCATCACAATAAATAGATTCCATTAAAGAGTCTAAGCATTTTTCTAAAGCACATGTAACGATAAGATAATTTTGATGCAATACATCTCCATTATAAAATATAGTTACTATATATACTCCATCATTCTCAATTTCAAAATCATAATATCCATTAGCATCTAAATTAGAACTAAATATATGATATTCTATTCCAGGATCAGAAGCTGAATATTCATCTACAGGAGAAATTGTCATATAAACATTACTTAATGGAGATAATGTTGGATTAAATATCAATGTTGATAGATTGACTCTGAAATCATTACATGATATCTTTAAGAACGGATTAGAATCATAACTTTCATCAGGATCTTCTGATAAGTCTATTTCATCTCCTTCTACAAAATCAGGAACAACTGGACCATTATTACATGCTAACATATAATAAACAAAATCTTCCATTGTTGTAGCTCCTTCTAAAGCATTTAAAGTAACATTAAACATCTTATCCCAATCAGAACTAGATAAATCACTAGGAGCATCTGTATTAGCTTTAAATATTAAATATGTTTTTCCACCATCATTAGAACCATATACCATATCATCAGTAAGATAATCTTTTCTTCCTACTTCATATGGTGCTACTCCATATATATTCCATTTTAAATGAGAACCTGAAGGAACACTTGACAAATCTGCTAACTGTTTTGAATAATTAGTTACATCTGTAATCAATTCCATAAATGAATTAGAATGATTAAGGTATTTTTCTGAATCATAAATAAAATATGATGCAAACCATACCATATCAGTATAATTTACTGTTACCTCTGAACCTATTTTATTAACCATATAGTAAACATCACCGCTACTGAAATCAGTCCTTAATGATGCATAGAAAGTACCACTGTTGTAATAGGCGTTAAAAGCTCCATAAGGATATCTATTTCCTACTGGTAGCGTTAATCTAAATGAATGTAATCTCTGTGCCATTTCTTATCGTTTTTTAATTGTTAGTATTATAATCTTTTGCTTTCGGTAATGTAGATACTAGATTATCTAAGCAATCATGACATCCTTCTTTTCTGATAATAAGCATTGAATGCTCCGTAAGGATACCTGTTATCATCAGGTACTGCTAATCTTGATGAATGAAGTCTCTGTTTTGTTAAGTCTATTGCCATAATTGTAAATGTATTAAGTTAATTTAATTTATTATTCTATTACTTTATTTCTAATTGTTTAGACTGTAAGTATAATGCCATTGGAGCTATACTCAAAGTCATTTTATTAAATAATTTTATAAACTTTTTTTTATCTTTTATATAAGGTTCAAATCTAGTAAATACTGTATTTTTATTAGATATAGCTTTATCTAATTTTTCTAATGTTAATATTTCATTATAATCTTTTATTATTCCTGTAGCCTTTAAATCTTGTCTAAAATTAGTTGATAAAAAAGCCCATGTTTCTGTAGGTCTAGTTACATAATTAAATTCAGCTTGTGCTATTTCTTCAGGAATTAAATTACTTGTTTCTTTCTCAGGCATCAATTCGAACTGTTTTTTAGCGAAATCTTTTGCATCTATAATATTTTCTTTTGGAATACTTAATGGATCATCTACAAATATACTTTTTATTTCTTCTTTTAATTTTGGAGAATTATCAATTATTGATTTATTTATATCATGTGATAATTCATGCCATATTGTTTGTTCATAATATTCTAATGGAGCTTTATCGTTAATGAAATTTATAGATTTCTTTTGTTCCATTTTAGACATATAACTCAAATATTGTTCTGATGTTTCTCCATAAGTATTTTTCAGATATTCTCCCTTAATTATATAATCATAATTATCAACAGTAGATAATCCAACCCAATTTTGATTAGTTACCTTTACTTTAAAATTACTATGTTCTCCTATATTCTTTCCATAAACCCATCTTTCACTAGCTTTTTTATAAGCTTCTAATAAATCAATATCATATTCATTTCCAAATTCTTCTAATCTTTTTAAAGATTCTGGATTATTTAGTTCTTTAAAATATTGATTTCCTTGATGATATATTTCAATATTTTTTTTTCGTAATAATTCTCTTTCTTCATAATTTTTAATAATATTATCAAAATTATTTATAAAATCTTCATCTCCCCATTTATGTATATCATCTATATTTACTGTTTTTTTAACGATATCATCAGTACTATTAAGAAATGACTTAGCTTTACCTAATCCACCACCAATCATTGCTTCTACTGGTAATACGTTAGTCATGGCCCAAGCTGTTACATTACTACCTTCTCCTACATTAGCCATGAACTTATCCATATTATCAATATTTGGATTTAAATTTCTGTATCTATAATTAGCTTCTTCATCATTAAAATTTCCTAAATCTTGTCCTATACGTGTATCTCCTAAACTTACTGCATCAAAAACTTGTCCTATACCTTGTATCGGATCTGCAACAGCTCTTGTTACCATACGAGCTCCACTTAATAAACTACCTACAAATCCTGGATTCTGATAAGCATTCATAGCTTCTTGATTTCTTTGTCTTTCATAATCTGTTCTATTATCTGGTCCAATAAATGTTTGTCCTTTATAATATGTTTGAATATCTTCTCTAGTTTTATCAATTAAAGAAGTATTTACATTTTGATTAGCTGATTGTATTGTTGATGAAGGAGCTGTAGAAGTATTAGGAGCTGTAAAAGTATTAGGTGGAATACCAAATACAGTTCCATCTTTTGCATAATCTTTTACTTTTGGTAATGTTGATATTAAATTATCTAAGCAATCATGACATCCTTCTTTTATCATATCTAAGGCTTCTTGTCTATACTTCTTCGGTATAATAGCCATATCTCCATGAGAATTTCTTAATACAAGCTCTCTACCCTCAGCATTTACTTTCCCTGAAGGAAAACCACCTTTTGCAAATTTATTGCCTACAACCTCTCCTATTGGATCTATAAGACCTTTTTTAAACTGATCTGTTATTGTAACAAACTTATCATAGTTCTCATTTACTTGACCAGCATACCCACCACCAGTGGCATAATTACCTGCTATATTATTTATAAATGTTTTTTGTACTTCATTCCTATCCATTTCTTCATTTTCATAATTCTTAGATAATGTAGAATATGCTTTTGTGTAATTAGAACCACTTAATAAATCAACATAACCTTTGAACCCGGATTGTATATCTGGATATTCTCTAAAGTATCTATCTACATCATAATAATACTTACCATAATTCTCACTTTTCTCATCTTCTACTAATCTAATCTCATTGATTTTTCTATTATACTGACCATCATCATTTATGTACTTAACCCCATCAATCTCTTTAGTACCATATTTAGTGTCATAATAATCATCAGTATCAAAATATTCATGTGTCTCATAAATATTTCTTGTCCATGTATCATTTTTTCCAGGACCACCATAATCTGCTGTTATTCCAAACATATTATTCTTAGGCATATTCCTACCACCTTTAGTTTCTTTATATGCTTGAGATAATAATACTTCTGCAGAAATAGGAGAATTATTAGTAGCTTCTATAGCATCCTTATAATAGGTTCTGTAGAATGCTAAATAATCTTCATCAGTTTCATATTCAAATTTATCAGCATTAACTCTATTTCCCCAAGGTTTATAACTATAATCAATCTCTACATCAAGTTCCGGAGAAACCTTTTTCTTTTTAGTAATGCTATTAGGATTTAATTTGCTAATAATCTTTTTTGTCTTTGACTGTAACATAGTAATAATATTTAATCATTATTTTCTTCTTCTGCTTTTTCTTCCTCTTTTATTTCTGTAAATGCTTCATTTGGATCTTCAGACATTTCAGCTTGAATGAATTCTTTAGATTCAGACATCCATTCTCCTGAAGTAACACCAGGTAAAAATCTTAACATTTGTTTCCATTCTCCATCACCGAAAACAATTTGACCCAATGTTTCATAAGTTTGTATTATAGGAATTGGACTTCTAGATACTTCTGATAATGTAAACAAGTCTAACATATCTTGATATAAGAATCTATAGTGTCTTTGATATCTTACCATTGCATTTGCTCTATCTTCTTCATCTTCATCATCAGGAACAGCAAATTTAAATAATAACATAAGCAATAAAAACATTGCTCCCCTATTTAATGTTCTAGTTAAATTTACTCTCCTTTCATGTGGAGCTTCTTGCCAGAATTTTTTCATGTCAGCATTTTTAAGTTTTGCTAATTCTTTAAAGAATGCTGTTACACTTTGAAATGTTCCTTCAATAACTTTTATATCATGATGTGTTAATTCATTTCCATATTTATCTACATATGTTTTATATCCAGTACCTAATGAAGTGTTTCTTGTATCAGCAAATAAACCTGCTCTAAATAATTTCTCATCAGCAAATACTCTAAATGTTGTAGCTAACTTACCGGCAGCATAATTATTTAATTGCCAACGTGTATCTTCAGACATAGAACCAATAACCCATCTATCAACAATAGACTTAACTTGATTCATTCCTTTATAAGACATTCCTAATTGAAGTTCTTTTACTTCCGGGTCTTGTAATCCAGTATCAACATTATCTTGCCAAATTTGTTCTCTTATGGCTTTCATTTCAGGTTTAATGGTTCCACTTTCATTATAGAAATATTTATCTTTAGTTTCATCATAAGATATCTCACCTGTTTTATTGTCATATGAATATGCATCTAAAGAACCTCTTTGTTGTAAATAAGCAACTAAATGAATTATTCTACCCTGATCATCACCTAACTTATTTGGTAAGTGTAAAACGCCTGGATTGACAGCATGCCTACTTGTTTTAGTGTAAACATAACTATTTAATATATCCATTTCTTGACTATCTATTTGTTGTAATTTACGTGCTAATGTCCAACCGAAACCTCTATATCCATTAAACCACATATGAGCTTTTGATAAATTCTTTGCAGATATAAATTCTAAATCAGCAGTTTTCTTCTGTTCTTCTGTTAAACCTATCTTAGCCATTGAATGAGATAATGCTGTAATACCAGCATGCATTTCTAGTAGTAATGCAGATTTTACACCCACTTTTACTGATGCTCCAATAACAGAATTAGTAAATAAATTTATAGATGCTCTAGTAAATCTAGAAAATCTACGATACAATTTACTTGGATTCTCCATATCTGGAGATTTCCTATCAACTAATACCTGTAAATATTGTTCTAACCACGCTATAGTGTTCTTATATGCATTAGGATTACCTTTAGATTTTATTCCTTTTGCCTTTATTATTGTTATTCCGGCATTATATACAGGTAAAAATTGAGATTCGAATATTCTTGATCTAGAATTTGATAAAACAAATGAAGCCATAGCCATTTCAATATTAGTAGATATACTATTGAATTTATTTTCATCAATAATCTCTAAATCACCATCAGAATTAATCATCATTCCTGATTCTTTAAGAACATATCTAAAGTCACCCATTTGCTTTTTAAACTTACTATGAACATTGTTAGCTTCATCTTCAGATGCACTATCAATAAACATATTATGCTCATTTCCGGATTCCTTTAAAAATCTATCAATAGCATCATTTATAGAAGTAGATGATTTGTCTCCTTTTAATTTATCATTGATACCTTTCATTAATAATTCAGCTTGTGATTTTAAAATGACAGGCATATAGAAACCATTAAATTTACCATAATCATGAATGTTTTGAAGGCTTTTAAATTTATCTTCAACTTTTTTATCAGTAACAGCTTGTCCTGATTTTATCATTTCATACCTTATGGTTTTTTTCATTTCATCTTCAACAATCTTTTTAACACCTAATGCATAATCTTTAATAGTGCTATCATTACTTTCTGTGTTTAATAAAAATGGTAATCTAACTTTTATTCTTGATTTAACATTTACACCATTTACATTTTTATTCAATATCACAGTATGTTCTTGACAAAGTTTTTCAAATATTTTAGATGAAGCATTAAATATCTTTGATTGTATGAATTTAGAATTTGGGCTCATCTTAGCTTTATTATAATAAGCATCTCTCGCTTTTCTTATTTCAGCATAAGCAGATTTCATATTATTTAATATTGCTGTCTTAGCTTTCATATATTGATTTACTACTAATTGAGCAACCGGTTCTGCAATATTCCATGATGTTTTTGACATTCTAGAACCCCATATCATATCTGACACATTGGTCATAAAATCAGAAGGTTTTCCTAATGCTTGGTATTCCAATATTGTCATTGACAATAATCTATATAATTCACTATCTTTCTTACCTTCACGTTCTAGATTTCTCATTGTTACACCAATAGCATTTATCATATCAGTTTTATCATATTCAGCAAATCTTCCACCTATAAGAGCTTTTGTAGCATCATCTAAGATACCTTTTAACTTACTTTTATCATCTAGGTGATTAGCTATCAATTCTAACGTAGAAACCTCAGATTCTTTAGATAATAGTTCTTCATCAGTTAATAATCTTTTAATATAATTATCATTAATGTTATTCATTATATCTTCTGTTTCTCCAACAATTTTTAAATCACCTAAAATATTTGCAATATTTGATACAATAGCATAATTCATACTATTATTTGGAGTGCCAAAAACACTTAAATTATTTATCACAATATTATTATTACTTTTCATTAAATGAGCTGCAAGTAATCCTAACTTAAATTTTCTTATTCCTATAGTTTTATTAGTTAATTTTCCACCACGTTCTGTATATTCTCTATCAGACATAATATTTCCCAATAAATTATTGTTGTCAATATAAGTATTTCTCTTATTTAATGGTTGGAATGTAATATCCATTAATGAAATATAAATGCTACCAGAACTCATTCTATTAACAATTACATATGGATCAAAATCATTGTTTTCAAAAAATGATGAATTATACAATGCTCTTAATTCAGGTATCTTAGATGTTCTTAATTCAGAATATTTAATTACATCTTGAACACCACTAGCAATCCCAGACAAATTATAAATTTTCTTTAATGAAGAATTTGTGAAATGTAACTTATCATTTGACAATAATTTAGCTGCTGCAGAATTAAATTGATTATCTGTTCTGACTGTTTTAACAAATGTATCTATTTTCTTTTTAGATCTATCATTGAACTTATCAATAACAGGCAATAATGTTTTTTCAATATCTGATATTATTGTTTCTGCATCACCAGATCTAAAATTATACCTCTTTTTCTTATAATAAATATAATTTCCTTGTTCATCATTTTTCATATGATGATAAAAGAATTCAGCCCTTTGTCTTTTAGTTCCAAATTCATCTTCTATATTAAGTCCTAATGCATCTTTAGTAAAATATTGATCTAAATCAGATATGTTTTCAATACTACTCATTCCTGTTAATGGATATGAATTAAATGTTTTAGTTTTTAATTGTTTATCACTTCTCATTAATTCATATAACTTCAAACCTTCATCTTCAGTAAAAATAGAATCACCATTTATAGCATCCATTGTTATTGCTGTGATAATATCTTCAATACTAGCAAAGTTTAAATCCAAATTAGCTAATTGTCCTAATTTAGATTTGTTAAATCTTGAAAAAACATCTCTTTTTAAGAAATTGTCAAAGTGCTTAAAAAATTCTCTAATCTTCTGAAATATAGATGATGATCTCTTATCTGCAACATTCTCACCATAATTATATGTTAAGAAATTATTTACTTCATGAACATCTCTAAATCCAGCTATAGTTGCTAAATATTCTTGCTTTAAGTTATTTCCTGATAAATAAGCATAATTCTTATTGCTCTTTATTTGATTAACTATCTCACTATTACTTTCCATATGATCATCTAACATATTCATAATTCTCATATAAGCTTCAGGATTACTTTTACTTAAAGAATACATCCA
>CAYUWD010000034.1:22608-26719 GCA_964448235.1 uncultured Bacteroidales bacterium
AATAGGTTCTACAATCCTTTTCTTTTGATTATTTAAATGATCTTTTACTTGTTTTGGAGAATTAAACTGCTTTCCTTTATATGTATATTTACAACTCATAATAAATTATTTATTCGTTATCTGAACCTATTACTAAACCATTCTCTGCTTTTATATTTCCATTGATATATGTTCCATCATCTCCGAAATATAAATCAATACCACCTTGCTTATGTGAAGGACCTTTAAGATCATCTACTAATGACCATATTCCACCAGTAGTAAACCCTAATACCATTCCCATTTTTGCTAAAGGAATACCACCAGGACTACAATTTTCATCTATTTCTTTAGAATCAATCATATCTTTAACATCATCTATAGTAAACTTCTCAACTAATGATGCAATATCATTATTCATTTGAGTTTTCATAAACATCATTCCTGATATCATACCTTCTGCTTTATCATCAAATAATGATGCTTTCATTTTTATTGCTAAGATAGGATTATTATAATGTTTATTCAAATCTTTATACAATGGACTTTTACTTCCATCAAAAGTTTTTGTTAAAGAATTTTTATTATTCATATATATATAATACATAGCATCGGGTATTCCTAATGCTTTAGTGTCTTGTTTATATTTTGTAATATCAATTCTTGAATCTGGATTTAATTTAAAGTGATATTCTAATCCTGATGCACCTTCAATACTTATATCTTCTGTCTTTATATTATTTTCTCCTAAGAATTTAGATAATTCATTCTTATTTATTCTACTTAATATAAGACCTTTTAATCCTTTTTCTGTTTCTAATTCATGTATTGACTCTTTTATAGATACGCCATTTTCAAAATATCCTTTTTTATTCAATATTTTGTTTAATGATTCAGCTCTTAATCTATTTCCAACAGTAAAATTATTAAATGATTCATCTTTATTTTCAATGATATAATCAGCAATCATATCAAATATCATATTTCTAGTTAAGGTTTTTGTTTCTGTTTTACCATCTTTAGTTATGGAAACCTTACCTACACTACTTTTATTATCATAATGATCTACATAAACAAAATTATCATCAGGATTGCTTAGAACTTCATTCATCATTCTATAAACATTTTCTTTAATCTCATCATATGTATAGATATCATCACTATATTTTACATACACTTTTCCAACTTTATTTCCTTCAACAGATTCAGCTTTTATTATTGGTAATCTATATGATCCTCTATTTATTCTTCCAACAACTCCAACCTCCGCATGATTGTCATCTATATTTCTAGCATCTACAAAATTACTCTGAACTGTCATGTCGAATAACATCAAGTCAGTAATTGTCTTTGGATATCCTAAATCATTAGCTAAAACAATAGGAATACTATCTTTAAATAGCTTTTTAAATCCAGACTTATTATTTAATTCTACAGCCTTAATACCACCTATTTCTTCAAATGCTAAATTATTTATTTTACTTCCAATATTAAAAGGATTTTTCTTAGAATCCATTGGAGCAAGTTTAATACTAAATACTCTATTTACATTCCCTTTAACAGTACTAGATTTTATAAATATTGGAACTCCTAACTCTGTCATATATCTACCATCTTTTAATGTGGTTTGATTAGGATATTCTAATTTATCTACAAAATTCTTATCACCATTTATATAAGCAGAATAAATATCCATTAATGTATCTATAGGAATAGATCTTATAACTCTTTCTGATGTAGTTATTTCTTTATTCATATTAGATTCATAATTGTATAAACCACTTATAATAGAGAATACATTCATTTTTTGATCTACAGTAATAGTATAATTTCTATCAGATTCATAATCATAATGTCTTTGTAGTCCAACCAATGGAGAACCTGTTTCATTAGAGCAATCTCCAGGCAATTCTTTCAAATCCATTATATCTTTACTTCCTTTTTCTTTAATGTGTTTTATTGATGATGCAGAATCACCATAAGATAAATATGGTAATGTTTCTTTATTGATCAATAAATGCTTTACAAAATGTTTAATGAATTTTTTTCTTTCAACTTCATCTTCATTTATGCTATTTAATTCACTTTCAATAATTGGCATTAAACTAGACATTTCATAAAACATTTCAGAAGGAATAGAATCATATGCTCTACCTGATTTAAATCTAAAACCATTCTTACATAATTCATATGAGAATATTAAATTTTTCAACTTTTCAGGAAGCTTTTTAAATTCTCTTTTAAGAATATCTTTTTCTTCATCACTCATAATTGTTGCAGCATCAAAAGCTAATTCTCTACGATTATTCCATCCGATAATAACATACTTACTTAAGAATCTATTATTTCTAAATAAATCTAATAATTCAAATAGATTTTCATCTTTTGATATTATATTAGATTTAGGCTGATTTGAAAGTTCTATCAAATTACTCATATATGTAGTAAAAGCTTTCTTAAATACTTCTCTTTCTATTGCTTCTGATAAATCCAATTCATTTAATGCTGACCCTTCAGTAAATCTAGATACTGTAAATCCAGATGCATTCATTGTATATTCATATGGAGCAACATCTACTAAAGAATCTCCTTTTAATTTAAAATATCTATCTATCAAATATGCTTTTTTAGTATCTTCAATATTTATATATCTTTTTTGAGATATAGTTGAGAATAAGCTAGCTTTATAATTCTCAGTAACATCATCAAATATTTCATGATTTAATGTTAATGGAGACTTTTGACCTAAATAAGGATCATACAATAATTGAACAGCAGGCATATACTTATTCATTTCATTACTTCTTAATAAACTTATTAAAGGAACAACTTTTTTAGTTTTCTTATCTTTTAAAGAAGTTACAATATCCTTTTCTATTTTTATTAATGCTTGAATTTCTTCTTCATCTCCTGATTTTAATATAGCATAATTATTTGCTTTAAACCATTTTAAATGAGATTCTACTGTCCACTCACCAGTTAGGATTTCTGAGATATCCATACCTATATAATTTGATAATTCATTTCTTTTTCTATCATAATCATATGATATGGTAGGAATACCATTTCTAAGATCAATAAACCTAGAAGCTCTACGCATTTGTTCTCCTTTAATAGCAAGATTATATAAGTCTTCTGAATATTTCTTTTTATCATATGCAACAATAGCTTGTTTATAAGCATTGTATTCTTTATATGTTTCAGAAATATCATTTACTATAGATAAAATATCTTCAGCAACAGATGTAAAGTCTTTATTTGTTTTACTTACAATGTTTTTAATTGATTTGACATTTAAATTATCAACATCATCCATTAGATTTATTATTTGATTTACTACAGTCTTATAAAATGTTTTCTTTTCAGCATTATTTTTAATATTATCAATATCATCAAATAATTTATCAATATCCTCAGACCTATTTATAATCGATTCTAAGGCTTTAGGATTTTTTATAAGGCTCCAGAACCCATTTATCTTACTTTGCTCTAAAATGTCCTTTAATTTAGCGTATCTAGACTTATTTAGTTCTCTTAAAGCTAACATTTGTTCTTCAAATGCTTTTATCTCATTAGAATTAAACTGTCTAATCTCTCCACCTTTATTTGTTAATACTCCTGCAACAGCATCATTCATTTCATCATATAATGTTTTTAATAAATTGCCTTTTTGAGAATAAGAATCAATCAATAAACCTTCAGTAGCTACTCTTAATATTCTACTTACAACAGGATTTGTAAAAAATTCAGCGGCATGCCAGTTTAATGTATTGTATGATTTAATCCTACCATCAAAATTAACAAGATATGATGTCAATAATGGTATTGCAACTTCATGAACATTCAAATTACCAATACCAACATTACTAAATGAGTCTAATGCTATCTGTAACCAGTTACCAACATTTCTAGAAACACTATAATTTTCAGATTCAAAATATTTCTTAGAAAATATATCATAATTGTTATCACTTAATTCACAGAATAATGATTTCATTGCAGCAAATAAGCCAATAGCCTTACTAGAAGTCTTTGCTGATGAATATGATGATACCATTCCTCTTAATGTATGCATAGGAACATTATTTGTTCCGGAAATATCAGTAATAGTTTTTCTAATATTATTAACATC
>CAYUWD010000034.1:26819-28210 GCA_964448235.1 uncultured Bacteroidales bacterium
CACCAATTTCAACTAACTTATCTGATAATTTATAAAGTAAGTTTATATTCTCACGTATATATTCATTTCTAAATAAAACATGATCATCTTCAATATTGCCATTTTTATTAAAACCTGATATTGCACCACCTTTCTTAATAGTATTTACTATGTGCATTGATAATCTTGTGCCAATTTCATTTACATCATCTCCTTGGAAATCCATAAACTTTCCATTCATATCAAATACATACATTGACTTTAATGTTTCATTAGAACTCATATTGTATTCTTCTAATAAAGGATTTGCCATTATATACTCTGATTTAATCAATTTATCATCTTCATACTTCATAGGAGATAATTTTCTTCTATTGAAAATATAAGTTTTCCCATCTTTTTCTAATTCTATCTTATCATAATCATTACTATTAAATTCAAATTGATAATCAAAATATTTCTCTAAATCAGATAATGTATATTTTTTAGTGCTACCTTCTAATTCATATATAGCAACATTATCTCCAGGTTGAATAGTTCCTCTGAATCCATTCATTCGCATCTTAACAATACTATCATTTAGATGACTTCTATATATTCTTAATAAATCTTCTGTAACAAGAGGCAACTTAATTGATAAATTAGGATCATTTAATATGGTATTTAATGCTGTTGCATTTGCAATATTCATTACACTAGATTTAGCAAGGTCTTTCATTATAGATAATAATGCTTTATCTTTACTAATCTTTTTATTCTTAGCAACTTTTGCAATCTTATTTCTTAAATTATTCATCCCTTCAGCTCTTATCTTCTCTACATAAGAATTTATTTCATCAGAATAATTTCTATTAGTATTCAATTCAGATGCTTGTGATATTGCTTGATTCATAGCAGCAACATTCTCTTCCATTTCGACAACATCCTGAGTAAGATTAGTAATCAGTCTTAAACCATCTACATTGAAATCAATGGTAGGAAGTAAACCATCTCCATACATCTCGTTTACTTTATTTACATCACCAAATTCAAGAGGCATCAATCCTGATACTTGACTTTTAACAGAACTTCTCATAGATGTTTGAACAATAATATTATTCAATATAATATCTGAATATTTATCAAAATACATCTCATTAAATAATCTCTTTGCTGCTTCCTCTATATTTTTAGTTTCATCATAATGGTCCATAAGTCTAGCATGAAAATCAAACTTAATATTTTCATCACCTATTTCATCATTTACAGCTTTAGACATCTTATCTAAAACCATTTTCTCCCAATTTCTTATTTCAGGAGAATCTTTATAATCTGCATCAGAAGTATAAATAGCAGCATGCTTAATCATATTTGTAAAACCACCATTTATGTTTTTACCTACTAATAATGTTTTTTTGATATTACCTTTTTCT
>CAYUWD010000035.1:0-3840 GCA_964448235.1 uncultured Bacteroidales bacterium
TCGACATCAGTGCAATCACTCAGACTGAGTATTGCTATAAGTTAGGATTACAAATCCTAACTAGCTGGGGGATTGCCTGCCCGAACTAATGACGAACCGCAGTCGACATCAGTGCTTGCGCACCATGATCGTTTTACACTTCTATATTTTAAGTTAGGATTGCAAATCCTAACTAGCCGTGGGATTGCCTGCCCGAACTGATGACGAACCGCAGTCGTAATCAGTGCCTAAACACCAAACACAGATTGCGCAGATTTATTCTGTTTTAATTGCTGCGGATTGCCTGCCCGAACTGATGACAAACCACAGTCAACATCAGTGCAATCACTCAGACTGAGTATTGCTATAAGTTAGGATTACAAATTCTAACTAGACGGGAAAGATTCTTGTTGTGTCATAATCTTTTATTTAATTATCCATTGCCATACAGGAATGGCTTTTATGCTTAAGTTATCTTTTTTAAAACTGTCAGTTTGGTTTTGTGTAATGATATATGCTTCAGTTTTATTAAAATATGTCATAGCTTCAAACAATCCATTAACTTCTCGGTCAATATTTAAACTGTTAATTTCTGTACATACCTGATATAGCTCATTGGGCATTCCTCTGTCTGTGGCTATAAAATCGCACTCGCCTTTGCCTTGAAAATAGAAAACTTTTTTTCCTAGTCTTCTTAATTGCAGATAGACTATATTTTCTAAAATATGACCCTCGTTAGACGAAAAAGCAATTTTATTTTGATGATAAATCCCTATATCTAACACATAGATTTTTTGTGGATTTCGCAACTGTTTTTTCTGCGAATAATCATATAAAGGTACAAACTCGATTAAATATGAATCCTTTAGATAGGAAAAATAATCTAAAATGGTAGTACTTGATTTTAAGCCAAACATTCCCTTTAAGCTATTTGCAGAGGCTAAATTGCCAATGTTCGACAATAAATAAACCGCTAATTGTCGCAATGAATTTACATCGCGGATATTATATCTTATTGCAATATCTCTTATTAAGATATCGTCAAGCAAATCATTCAAATATTTATTGTAATTGGTACGCAGATAATCTGGCATACCACCTTTTTGGGTGTATTCCTTGAATGTATCTTCTCTTGGATCCAGTTTTTTACATTTTAAAAATTCTGCATACGAAAAAGGGAATAACTCGGTAGAAAAATGCCTTCCTGTAAGATGTGTCCCTAACTCCTTACTTAACAAAGATGCATTTGAGCCCGTAATGTAAACCAAAAAGTCTTCTCTAAGCAATTGATTTACAAAAATCTCCCAGCTTTCAACAATTTGTATTTCATCGAAAAATAAAACCTTTGTCTTACGAGCAATTATTTCATTATATAAACGCTCCAAATCATTGCTTACTATACCAGCTAAACGTGGATCTTCAAAATTTAAAAACAAGCCCTCGTTTGGAAAAAATTGCTTTTTTATTTGCAATTGAAGAGTACTTTTACCACATCTTCGCATTCCGGAAATAATACTTGCAAAACCAGTAGCTTGTGGAATATGATGCAACAATTCGCGCTCAATACCTGTGTTTTTTGAGGTATAACCAAACTGCTGACTATCTATTACTGTTGAAAATATGTTTTGTGTTATCATAATTTATCTTTTACCATTACAAATGTAAGATAATTTTCATTAGAAATGGCAGATGTTAGATTTTTATTTAAAAATTAGGTTTGTTTGTGTATATGATATGTAAATAAGTTAGGATTACAAATCCTAACTAGCCGGGGGATTGCCTGCCCGAACTGATGACGAGCCACAGTCGACATCAGTGCTTACGCACCATGATCAATTTACACTTCTATATTTTATGCGACATTTTAGAGTTTAATCGGTATAAAAATATATTCATAAATGTAAAACAAATTTGGTCGAATCCAGTTTTACTTTTAAATAAAGAAAAAAGTAAAAAATGGAAAAATTGTATACAGCAAAAGTAAAAGCTAGTGGCGGCAGAAATGGTCACGTTAAAAGTACTGATAATGTTATTGATATGGACGTAAGAATGCCTAACCCGCATTATTCATACGATTAGCTTTGTGTAGCTGGTAGGCGTCGAAACTTGCAGATATATCCTTATATTTCAAGAGTTTTGCAACGAAGCAGATGCACAAAGATAATTGTAAGCTTTCTCAAAATTTGGCTAATAATAAAACCATAAGCACCGTGCCAATCCACTGACGAACAACTTATTACAAACCAACCAAGAATAATGCGATGAATAATGCGGGCTAAAGGATTAGGTGGCGAAGGTGGGGAATTTGCAAACCCTGAATCACTATTTGGAGCAGCCTATTCGGCTTGTTATGATGGAGCACTAAATCTAGTAGCAAGGATGGCAAAACACCGTATCGAAAGCACTACAACTGCAAATGTAAGTATTGGAAAAGAAAAAGATGGCGGACTAGCTATTGCAGTACAACTAGATATCGAAATAAATGGTGTTGATAAAGAAATTGCTCAAGACTTGGTTAATCAAGCTCATCAAGTATGTCCATATTCAAAAGCGATAAGAAATAATGTAGAAGTAATCTTAAACTTAATTTAAAAAAGAGCTTGTACAACATTCAGATTTTCACTGTTGTTCTAATACAACACGTTGATTAAGTCTGTAATTAAGAATATGTACATAATCAAGTGCTTTTTTAATATTATAATCGGTATAAGATTTTGATGCCCAATCGTGAGCTTTATCTAAATCCCCATTAATTTCATTAATTATTCCCATATTATAACATGCTCGACCGGCAACTTTTCTTTTAGGACTATCTAATTCCTTCTCCCACATTTCTGCTGCGCCATTCCAATCTCCTGTACGAGCACGACGTTTTGCAATCTTAAAATTATTGGAACCTTTAACAAAATAATCTCTACTAACTCTAACATAATAAGGTAAAATTCTTTGAGCATAAGCTATGCCTAATAATGAACTAGCTTCCATAACAGCTTCTTTACGTCCTTTAACTGCTTCCACTGCTTTTAGAGGATTAATCCCTGCACCTTTAGACACTACTTGTTGATGATTAATAAATTCATCTAATACCAATTTATTAACAGGGTCATAAATTCTCCATCCAGATTTGATTTTTGTATAAACAGTTGCATAATGTTTTATAACCGGAACAGATAAATTCCCTATTCCAACACTTTCTTCTTTTCCCGTATGATAATCAGCCCTTGTGTCAGTATCGTAAAATGATAAAACATATATAATATCTACACCATTTTCAATACATAATAATTCAACTTCTTCCCAAGTAAGTGAGGCAGGAAATATTCCTAATCCCGGACTACGAAGTGTAGAATCATCAATAATTTTAATTTCATCATATACTTCCATTGCAATGAGTTCATTAAAACACCCATTTATCATACGTTCTGCACCATTTTTATCAAAATCTTTTCCCTCAATTGAAAGAATTTTATCTACATTGTCTATTTTCTTTGCTTTTTCGCTTGGTATACTTCGATTTATAATTCCAACTTTTCGTACATCATTTGGAATATCAACTAATGCAGGTTCTTTAACAGACATTGTTAACATATTAGTTGCACATGAACCAAAAATAAGAGTAAATATAATACTAAATACAAGAATAAACAGTAGTCGTGTTTTCATAATTAATTAAATTAAGGATTCATGCTTTTTAGTTTACAAATTGCACAAATATTATGCCTAGAAAAATATTATAAGAAAAAAAAGTCGGGGTGAGAAGACTCGAACTTCCGACTCCTGGTCCCCCAGACCAGTACTCTAACCAACTGAGCTACACCCCGATAAAAATAATCATAAAACGACTAGACTCTAACCAATCCC
>CAYUWD010000035.1:3940-28105 GCA_964448235.1 uncultured Bacteroidales bacterium
ATAATTAAATAATATCTCAAATATCCTACAGCTCCTTTTTTTTCTAGAAAATCGGGCCTGAGCTACACCCCGATAAAAATAATCATAAAACGACTAGACTCTAACCAATCCCGAAAAATAATAAAATCTATTTTTCGTGGAGCCTCGATTTTCTGATTAAAAATCTATTCAATCATAATTAAATAATATCTCAAATATCCTACAGCTCCTTTTTTTTCTAGAAAATCGGATCTGAGCTACACACAAAATGTATAATACGCAAATGTAAAACAAATAAACTACTTTCAAATAAAGTTTTATAAAAAAACATAAAAGTTATTTACCGATAGAATACACAATTTTACCGAAATAATTAAGTTAAAAATTTATATTAATAATATTTTTGCTAACAAATATTTAAACAATTATTATTTTATTGTTGTTATTAGGAAACTAATTATTAAAATAAAATATCTTTGCTCATTATAAAAATAACTAATGAAAAGAAAAATTTCGATATTACTTTTAATCTTATTAAGTCTTAATTTACTTGCACAAAAAGTTACAATAAGTGGTTATATAAAAGATAAGAGCACTGGTGAAGAATTAATTGGGGCAAACGTAATTGTTAAAGATCTAAAAACCGGCACCACTACAAACACGTATGGATTTTACACATTATCCTTACCTCAAGGAAACTATAATATAAGCTTTTCATTTATTGGCTATAAAGAAATCAATCAAAATATTTTATTAGACAAAGATAAGAGTCTAAATATTGAGCTTGAGAGTTCTGCATTTATAACTCAGGAAGTAATTGTAAGCGGAGAACAAAAAAGAAATATTGAAGATAGTAAAATGAGTGTCATCAAAATTCCTGTAGAAACAGTCAAAACTCTTCCTGCATTTATGGGAGAAGTTGATATTTTAAAAACTATTCAACTTTTACCCGGCGTTCAATCTTCAGGAGAAGGAAACTCAGGATTTTATGTAAGAGGTGGTGGTCCTGACCAAAATCTTATTTTGCTTGATGAAGCAACAATATACAATGCTGCTCACCTTTTTGGATTCTTTTCTGTTTTTAATGCAGATGCAATAAAAGATATGGAATTATTTAAAGGAGGAATGCCTGCTGAATACGGCGGAAGAATTAGTTCAGTTTTAGATATTACTATGAACAACGGTAATATGAAAGAATTTGATATAGAAGGTGGTATTGGCACAATTGCTTCACGATTAACTGTTCAAGGACCAATAAAAAAAGATAAAGCATCATTCTTAATCTCTGCAAGAAGAACATATATCGACATATTGATTAAACCATTTATAAAAAAGACATCCCCATTTAAAGGTTCTGGATATCACTTTTATGATGTTAATGCAAAATTCAATTACAAATTTTCAGATAAAGATCGTATTTACCTTAGTGGTTATTATGGAGAAGATGTTTTTACTTTTGCCAGTACAGATGCAGGGTTTCAGATGGATATCCCATGGGGAAATGGCATGACATCTTTAAGATGGAATCACTTATTCAGTAGTAAATTCTTTTCTAACACTACACTTGTTGCTTCAGATTACAAGTTCAGAACAGAAGTTAAGATGGAAGATGATGAAAATCCTGATGGTGGTTTTCAATTTGTTCAAAACTCCGGAATTAGAGATTATTATATAAAACAAGATTTTACATGGATTCCAAATCCAAAACACACAATAAAATTTGGAGGAAATTACATATATCATATTTTTACGCCAAATTCTCTTAGCGCAAGCTTTGGATCCGATGTAATTGATTATTCTTCTGCAAGAAAACAATATGCTCACGAAGCAGCTGTATACATTGGTGATGATTTTAAAATAAATGACAGAATTACTGTTTATGGAGGCTTACGTGGTTCTATTTTTAATCAACGAGGTCCATTTACAAGATACGTTAAAGATAATTTACTAATACACAACATTGACACTATTACATACAAAAAAGGGGAAAGTGTTGCCTTTTATCACTCTATAGAACCTCGTTTTTCTATTAAAGTTGGGATAAATGACAAATCATCATTTAAAGCCAGCTTCATGCAAAACAAACAGTATTTACATCTTGCTTCTTTATCGGCATCAACACTTCCAACCGATCTTTGGGTTCCATGTAGCGATATAGTTATGCCACAAAAAGGACGTCAATATGCCGTTGGTTACTTTAGAAACTTCTATAATGACCATTACGAAACTTCTGTTGAAGCTTATTATAAAGATCTTTATAATTTGATAGAATATGCTGACGGAGCAATGCCGGGTGATGATGTTGGTGATAATGCAGATAATTATTTTATCTTCGGAGATGGATATTCTTATGGAATAGAACTTTTTGTAAAAAAGAGAACAGGATTGCTTACCGGTTGGATTGGATACACATGGTCAAAAACCGAAAGAATGTTTGACGATGTTGATAATGGAAACCCTTTTCCTGCAAAATACGACAGAAGACATGATTTATCATTTACTGCCAGCTATAAAATCACAGAAAAATGGTCTGCAGGTTTAGTATTTGTTTATGCCACAGGAAGCACTACCACTCTACCTTTAGGACAATACTTAATTGATGGCGAACTTGTAAGTGAATATGGTGATAGAAACTCATACAGAATGGATCCATATCATAGACTGGATTTATCTGTAACTTATCAACATAAAAAAACTAAAAAATGGGAGTCATCATGGAACTTCTCTGTATTCAACGTTTACAATCGTAAAAATCCATATTTTATTTACTTTGATGACGAAGGTACAGTAGAAGATGGGACTTACAGGACTTTTGCTAAACAAGTTTCATTATTTCCAATTCTGCCTTCTATAACTTGGAATTTTAAATTTTAAAAAATGAGAAAACAAAACATAATATCTACTATAATACTTGGGTTAATAATGATTTCTGTAATTTCCTGCGAAAAAGATATTACTGTTGACTTACCACGACCATCTGAAAAAATTACAATTGAAGGAACAATAGAATTAAATGAATATCCGATAGTTTTTCTTTCAAAAAATTTAGCATATTTTGATCAGGTAGATACAAGTTTTGTTAATAATCTAATAATTGGAAGTAATCAAGCTACTGTAATCGTTTCATACAATGGAACTCATGATACACTAAGTCAACAACATGTATCAAGATGGCCCTATTATGCTTTTGTTGGATCAAAATTTCAAGGTCAACTTAATTCTACCTATGATTTAAAAGTAATTTATAATGACCAAGAATATTTCTCAAGCACAAATATCTTAGACACTATTGCTATTGATTCTGTTGGTTTTGACAAACTAGGCACTTTTGATAGTGTAGGATTTGTTACTATAAGATGGCAAGATCCTGCAAGCATTGGAGATTATTACTCTCTATACACTAAGCATGTTGGAGTTCAAGATTGGTATTATAGACCATTCTTTAGTACACATATTAGTGATGATAAATTAATAAATGGTGATGCTTTTGAGTTTTATCCTGTTACACGTGGATACGAAAGGAATGATTATTTTAACGATTTTGAAGATCCCAATGATACTACCTCAAGTTTTCTTGACCAAATTGCTTATAAGGTTGGTGACACAGTATCAGTTAAATTGGCAAAAATTGACGAAAACTCTTACCAATTTTGGAGTAGTTGGTATCGTAATATGATGACAGAAGGAAATCCATTTACAAATCCAGCATCAGTTAAAACAAACATTATTGGCGAAAATGTAAATGGATTCTGGATTGGCAGAGCATCATATATAAGCACGTTTTATATCGTTGATACTGCAAATGTTGAAATGATTTATTAAAAATATATAATTTTTAAAACTTTTCTTAACATTCTATATTTTAACTGCTTAATATCTCTTTTTATTTAGAATTTTATATTTGAATTATAATTTAGGCAAACAATTTGCTATCTTTACAGTTGTTAATTTAAAAATCTTTAAAAATGAAAAAAATACTTATTCTAAACTTATTAGTTTTTGCAGTTATTTTTGCTTTTGCTCAAAATTCTATTGTCAATTGGAATATAGAACAATCTCGCGAAGATACAGGAAGCCATATTTTAATTATTTCTGCTGAAATTCCAAACGATTGGTATATTTATGGAATGAATATCAGTGATGGAGGTCCACTACCGCTATATTTATCATTTGAAGATGCCGAAAATATAGTTAGTGCTGCAGAATTTACTGAAATTTCCAAGCCTAAAGAAATGTATGATGAGGTTTTTGAAATGAAAACTAGTAGCTATTCTGGCAAAGTTGAAATTAAATGCAAATTTGTACCAAAAAAAGAAGTTAAAAACATCAATCTTATTATTGACGGACAAGCATGCAATAAATCAAATGGAAGTTGCGTACAAGTTTACGAAACCATTCCTATTGAAATTATTAGATAAATATAAAAGATATTTAAATTAAATTAGTTACAAATGAGTGAAAAGGTAAAATGCTTAATAATCGGATCAGGGCCAGCCGGTTACACTGCTGCAATTTATGCCGCACGTGCAAATTTAAACCCTGTAGTTTATGAAGGTCTGCAACCAGGTGGACAATTAACAATTACTACTGAAATTGAAAATTTCCCTGGATATCCTAATGGCATTACAGGACCGGAAATGATGAAAGAACTTAAAGAGCAAGCACAAAAATTTGGAACAGATGTTAGATTTGGACTTATTACTAAAGTTGACTTTTCTCAAAGACCATTTAAAGTAATTGCTGATAACACAAATGAAATTGAAGCAGAAGTCGTAATAATTGCAACTGGCGCCTCAGCTAAATATCTTGGACTTGAATCTGAAGAAAAATTCAAAGGTCTTGGAGTATCTGCATGTGCTACATGCGATGGTTTCTTCTACAAGAATAAAGACGTTGCTGTTGTAGGCGGTGGTGATACTGCTGCAGAAGAAGCAAGTTACTTGTCAGGAATCTGTAACAAGGTTTACATGATTGTTAGACGTGATGAACTTAGAGCTTCCAAAGCTATGCAAAAGAGAGTAAAGGAAAATCCAAAAATTGAAATACTTTGGAATCATAATACGGTTGAAGTTCTTGGTGATACCTCCGGGGTTACAGGAGTAAAATTAAAAAACAATAAAACTAATGAAGAAAAAAACATTGATGTTCATGGTTTTTTTGTAGCTATTGGACATAATCCAAACTCTGCAGTTTTTAAAGAATATCTTAAAACTGATGAAACCGGATACATAATTACAGAAAAAGGTTCTGCAAAAACTGATATCCCGGGTGTATTTGCCTGTGGAGATGTTCAGGATCACCAATATCGTCAAGCAGTTACAGCAGCAGGTTCTGGCTGTATGGCTGCTATTGATGCTGAAAGATACCTTGCAGAAAACGAATAAATAATTTAATTATTAATAAAATAGGGGCATAATATATTATGCCTTCAATAGTATTTAAATTCAAAATGACTAAAAAAGAAAGATTCGAACATGTACTAGACTGGTTTCGTAAAAACATGAAACTTGCAGAAACAGAACTTGACTTTGGTAGTAATTTCCAATTACTAGTTGCTGTAATTCTTTCTGCTCAATGCACTGATAAGAGAGTAAATATTATAACTCCTGCCCTTTTCAAGGATTATCCTGATGCTGAAACAATGAGTAATGCAGAACCTGATGTTATCTTTGAATATATTAAATCATGCACTTACCCAAATAATAAAGCTAAACATCTTGCCCGAATGTCAAAAATGCTTATGGAAAAATATGCAGGAAAAATTCCTCAGGATATTGATGAATTACAAAAATTACCTGGTGTAGGAAGAAAAACGGCACATGTAATAGCATCTGTTTTATTCAGACAACCTAAAATGGCAGTTGACACACATGTTTTCAGAGTCTCTGCAAGAATTGGACTTAGTACAAACGCTAAAACAGTTTTACAAACAGAAAAACAATTAATTAAATATATTCCGGAAAAAGATATCCCCGATGCACATCACTGGCTAATATTACATGGCAGATATGTATGTACAGCACGATCTCCAAAATGTTCAAAATGCGGTATTTCAAGATATTGCAAATTTTATCAACAAAATGACAAAATATAGTTTTTATTATAAATGTTGGTAGTATTTTTGCAGAAGCAAATAAAATTATGGAAAAGAATATTATAAAATATATTAGTGAAGCTTTAGAGTCTCTTTATAATGCTGATATTAAAAGCATAAAAGTCTCTGTTGAAAAGACCAAGCCTGGCATTGAAGGAGATTTTACTGTTGTTGTTTTCCCTTTTGTGAGAATAAGTAAAAAGAGTCCTGAAGACACAGCAAAAGATCTCGGAGCATTTATAAAATCAAGATTTGATGATATCGCTTCGTACAATATTATAAAAGGATTTCTAAATTTTCGAATGTCCCAAGAATATTGGATTGCAAAGATTAACAAACTCTCCTTAAAAGATTCTGATAGTTTGAAAAATGTAAGCGGAGAAAATATAATGGTAGAATTTTCATCTCCTAACACAAATAAACCTCTACACCTTGGACATATTAGAAATAATCTACTGGGAGATTCTGTTTCAAGAATACTCAAAGCAGCCGGAAACAATGTTACAAAAGTAAACTTAATAAATGATCGAGGCATACATATTTGTAAATCAATGCTTGCCTGGATGAAATGGGGCAAAAATGCAAGTCCTGAATCTACAGGGCTAAAAGGAGATAAACTTGTTGGTGATTATTATGTCCTATTCGATAAAAAATATAAAGAGCAAATAAAAGAAATTATTGCTGCAGGAAAAACAGAGAATGAAGCAAAAGAACAAGCTCCATTAATACTCGAAGCTAGAGAGATTCTTCGAAAATGGGAAGAAGGAAATCCGGAAATTCGGAAAATATGGGAACAAATGAACTCCTGGGTTTATGACGGATTTAATACTACTTATTCACGATTAGGAATTTCTTTTGATAAACTATATTACGAATCAAACACATATTTATCTGGTAAAGATATTGTAAAAAAAGGCTTAGATGAAAGAATATTTGTAAAAGACCATGACAATTCTGTTTGGATTGATTTAACAAATGAGGGTCTTGATAGAAAAATTCTTTTACGTAGTGATGGAACAACTGTATATATGACGCAGGACATTGGAACAGCCTACCAACGTTTCCAGGAATACAATCCTGATAAAATGATATATGTTGTCGGAAATGAACAAAACTATCATTTTAATGTGTTAAAAAAGATTTTAGACAAACTAGATTCTGACTATTCTTCAAAAATTCAACACCTATCTTATGGAATGGTTGAATTACCCGAAGGCAAAATGAAATCAAGAGAAGGAACCGTCGTAGATGCCGATGATTTAATGACAGAAATGTTTGAAACAGCAAAACGAATCTCTGAAGAAAATGGCAAAACAAATGAACTTCAAGAAGATCAAAAAAATCTAATTATTGAAATGATTGCTTTAGGTGCATTAAAGTACTATATATTAAAAGTTGATCCCAAAAAACAAATGACTTTTAATCCAAAAGAATCTATCGATTTTAACGGAAATACAGGTCCATTCATTCAATACACACATGCTCGTATTTGTTCTGTTTTGCGAAAAGCAAATGAAATGAAAATTAAATTTATTGGCAAAGTATCTGAAGAGACAAAACTACTTGACATAGAAGTAAATCTGGTTTCTCTATTATGTGACTATAACAAAGTCATTCAAGAATCTGCTAGAAGACTTGACCCGGGCACAATTGCAAACTATATTTACAACTTAGTAAAAGAATATAATCAATTTTATCATGAACACTCCATTCTAAAAGAAAGTGACCCAAAAATTATGCATTTCAGATTACTATTATCTCAACAAGTAGCAAACACTATAAAATTAGGAATGAATTTACTAGGAATTGAAGTTCCAGAGATTATGTAACTATAGATTAACAACAAAGGTTCAAGATTCAAGAAGCAAGAAACAATCTTGAGAAAAATTATATCTCCACTTCATAATCTCTATCCGGAATTACGATATTTTTTAGTCCTTTTTTATGCAAATGTTCTTTATAATGTTCTGCGGGACCTGCATCTCCATGTACAATAAAAGTCTTTTGAATTATTTTAGGATCCTGACAACTGAATATATAATCTGCCATTTCCACATAATCACCATGACCACTAAAAGACTCTAACCTTTTGATATCAGCATTTATATAATGCTCTTGTCCAAAAATAGAAACCTTATTTATACCTGTTTGCAATCTTGCTCCCAGAGTTGTTGGGGCACAATATCCAACCATTAAAATTGTATTTTTAGGATTATCAATATTATTTGCAATATGATGTTTTACTCTACCTGCTTCAGCCATTCCTGAAGCTGAAATAATTACACATGGTTTTTTGGATTTGTTTAATTGCTTTGAATGATTAACCAATTTAATATAATGCATACGCTCAAAACCAAATGGATCCGAATCCGTTTCCATAACTTTAAGAACGTTTTTATTATAACATTCGGGATGCATACGAAAAACTTCTGTTACATTAACAGATAGAGGGCTATCTACATAAATATCAACTCTTGGTAATCGATCTTCATTAAACCAATTATTAAGTGAATGGACTATTTCCTGAGTTCTACCAACACTAAAAGAAGGAATAATCAACTTTCCCCCTTTATTAACACAAGTATTTTTAACAATATTTAATAAAGCATCCTCAGATTCATGATTTGGATCGTGAATTCTATCACCATAAGTAGATTCTGTTATTAGAATATCTGCTTGAGGGAATGGTTGTGGTGGTTTTAGTATTCTATTTGATGGTCTGCCCACATCGCCTGTATATGCAATATTTGTAACTTTACCTTTCTCAAAAATGCTCAGATTAACAATTGCACTACCTAACATATGCCCAGAGTTAGTGAATTTTACTGAAATATTATCATCAATCTGAAAGACTCTATCATATGCAACACCCACAAATAGCTTCATAGACTCAACAGCATCTTCATGAGTATAAATTGGTTTAACTGGAGGCAACCCTTTCTTTGCAAGTTTTCTGTTATACCACTTAATATCATGTTCCTGAATAAAACCAGAATCTGGAAGCATCAAAGAGCATAAATTTCTTGTAGCATCTGTACAAATAACGGATCCCTCAAAACCAAGAGTATATATATATGGAATTAATCCCGAATGGTCAATATGAGCATGTGATAATAACACATAATCGATATCTCTTGGTGAGAAACCTAAATCACGATTTGAACTATCTGTTTCTTTTCCTTTACCCTGAAACATTCCACAATCCAACAATATTTTTTTACCAGAATCTGTTGTAATAAGATGCTTACTTCCTGTAACTTCTTTAGTTGCACCAATAAATCGTATTTTCATAATTTGAATATTTAATGATAATGTGTAAAAATAACAAAATCAAATTACAAATTACAATTTTCAAATTACAAAATTAAGATATAGTGACCGATGACCGATAATCAGGTTATGAGAAAGCAACTAGTTCAATGTAATGAATATAACCGAATTTAGCTATTTAAACTCTTCTTTGATAATAATTACAGCAGTATATTCTATATTCATTCATGTTTTTAACGAACACAAGGTTCAGATTTCTATATTCAAATAAATAGATGTTATTAAAACTAACCAATAAAAGCCTCTTTTCAATTTTTTTGGACACACATCTGTTACTCGTCAACAGTTATCGGTGATCTAATCCTCAGCTAATACAATCAATTTATCTTCTTTTGTAAACTCAAGCATTTTACTTTTTTCGGGATTTACAATTACTCCAAAACCTTTTTCAGGATTATGTGCATCTGCTGCAATTTTATATCCTATAGCTACCATTGAAACACGTTTAGCTGATTCCACCAATGTATAAAAATTAACTTTAGTATTTAATTTAATAAAATTCTCTGCAGGTTTAAGATAAATCTCACTTCCCTCGGATTGCAGAAGATCTTCAAAAGCTCTCATCAGATGCTTATTTTCTGATATTTGGCTCATTAGCAAACTGATTAATTTATCACTTACAATAAAGTCATCAACTTTTGTAACAGCAGCCAAATCACGATTCTTCATATCGAGCATTTCGCTAACTATTTTGAGATCTTTTTCCTTTTCTGCCGAAATACGGCGCAAATGCAGAAGTGTAATAAGAGTCAAAGCATCAGCCTCTTGAATTTCAAGTCTATCATCATAACATAATACCTGAACATTATCATATGAGGTAACATCTAATAAGTCAATAATTTCACGGGAAGTTGTTTCAGCAACCATAATATCAACCTTAGTATTTTTCAAATTTTTCTTCATTAAATCAATTGACTCTTGAATAAAATCGAAATCTGAAACAATTTTTATATACGACCCCTTAGCAACATACTCATCAAGTTCTCTAACTAAAATAGGCCCTCTAAGATTCCACCCAAGTATTAATGTTCTTTCAGGTCCGGCTGCCTCTTCTTCTTTAAACACAATTGCTTCTTCGTTAATATTAAATTCTGTTTGACCAGAAACTATCATTGTATCATCATCTTCAGTAACAGCAATAATTTGATCACCTTTCTTTATCACATAATCCATTGGAGGATTTATTTCAACTTTCCCATCGGAATATTGTAATCCCATAACTGAAGATGACTCATAAGCAAAAATTGCATCCGCAAATGTTTTTCCATACAGAGATTTTTCGTGACCAAAATACATTTCATCTCCATCATAATCCATTAATTCCTGATAAACTAAACTTAAGCCACTTTGTCGGGATGTCTGTACCATTATCCGTGCAAAAATATCATCTGTCAAAATAAGCTCTACCTCATCCTGACCAACCATTTGAGCAACTTCAAGATTTTTTTCATCCTTAATCTCAGCAACAATATGATATGGCTCTTTTTTTCGATTAGGGTTATTAGTTATAGCAAGTATTGTCTTTATTGCCTGAGAATCAGCATCACCATCTTCAGGTGAAAGTATTATAATCGATTTTGCATCATGAGGGTTTACTATTGCTAAATTGTCTAAATCATTTGGACTTCCAGAGCGACAAATAACTTTCATATTTTTCAAATTTGGATTTTTTTCTCTAATTGCATCCTCCATTTCAACTTTATCTTCTTCAGATAAAATAACAATACGAGGTTTTTTCTGATTTTCACCGGCAATTGAAAGTTCAGAAATTATTGTAAATACTTTACTACTCCATCCCAAAATTAAAGTATGATTAGTTTCCAACACACGACTTCTTCCTTTACGTAATTCATCAAGTTTTCCTTCAATACCCGAACCCAAAATACCAATTAAAGTAGACAAGATAAAAATACCGCAGAGTGTAATCAAAAACCCGAATAACCTAAAAGCCCAATCAACATCACCTGCTACTGTACCCGGATCCATAGCACGCATCAATCCCTGCCAAAACCCTTCGAAAATACTCATTGGCTCTTCTCCGTCAGATGTAAGCCTAAAACCCCAATAAACAAACCCTGCAATAATAACTGTAATTAATGATAATACTCCTAGTAAAGCAATCATGGCTCCTGGACCTCTACTCATCAAATTATCGAATTTGTATCTTACTTTTTCTGAAAAACCTGGCTTTGAATTCATAAATAATGTGTTTAAATAACTGATTGTAAAAATAATAAAATTTAATATATATAATTAAACTTAATTAAGATAAGCTTAAAACAAAACAAAATGGTTCTATCACGAACGGCTTTAGCTCTCATTCCGACAAATTGCTCAACGCATCGCAACAAAGTAACTTAGTAGAAAAGATAACTATTTAATTTAATAAGAAATAGGCTATTGATAAAATAAGTATTGTTTGTACTTATCTATGAATTAACATTAACACATCTTATAAATAAGATCTAATTAGAATAATGGTAAGACCAACTAATTTCTCACAATTTATTTATATAGAAATAAAATTACAAAAAAACAACATATTCTATACAGGCTTTTTCCCCACAAAACGCTGCATCAAAATCCCACCAATTATTAACACTAAACCTATTATTGTTGCAGTTTTAATTTATAATGGCAAATTTAACACATATTTATTGATTAGCATTACGAAGTTTCTATCGTTTTAAACATATCTAATTAATAATTAGCTTCCCTTCTTCTATTGCCTGCCCATCAGTGTCAATAATTTTGTAGATATATAAACCAGATTGCAAGTAATTCAAATCAATTGTACGATTAATATCAGTATTTATTGACTCTAAAAACTTACCATTTACGTCATAAATTTCTAATAAAATCGGGAATAGGTCCACATTTAAGTCTAAATAAATTTTTCCATTTGTAGGATTTGGATAAACAGATTGAGATTTAAATTCTGATAATAGATCTTGATAACTATTAACCAATGGATTATAGACTCCTAATCCACCTAAATCTGTACCTACCCAAACTTGTCCTTTATAGTCACATAAGATTGACCTAACATGATTGCAAGGTAGATTACTATTATAAATATCATATCCTATCCATTCTTCTCCATTAAAACTTGCCATTCCAATTTCATTTGGTCCTCCGCACCAAAGATTGTTTTCTGTATCAAAATCAATAGTTATTATCCTGCTACATGGGATATCAGAATTAGAAGTATTAAAAGATTCCCAATCGGTCCCATTGTACCTTGCAACACCATTATCAGTTCCTGCCCATAATACTCCATCATTATCTAGTCTAAGCTCATATACTATATTGCTTGACAAACCAGAATTAAAAGTATCAAATAATTCCCAGCTTTGACCATCATAGCTCATTATACCTCCCTCATACAAACCGAACCAAACAGTATTTATTTCATCAATTAGTATTGTTACAACAAAATCCCCCAAGATTCCTGAATTTTGTGTATTATATGTCATCCAATTCTCGCCATCAAACTTTACTAATCCATCATATTCTGAACCGAGCCACAAATTACCATCTGAATCGAAATCACAATCATGCATATGACCATTAGGAATGTCAGAATTCGAAGTATTATAGAAAGTCCAATTATCATTACAAAACTTACCTATCCCACTATTAAAACCAACCCAAACAATTGAATCATTTTGAACTTTACACCAATATAAAGATTCATTTGGTGGACAATTAGGAATTTGATTGGTTAATGAATAAAAATTAAGAGTATTATTAACTATGTGCATTAAGCCACTACCAACTGTATAATTACCATAATCAGCAATCCAAATATGTGAATCATCAAACCCACTATCTATTCCTAAAATAACATTTGAGACGAATTTTGAGTTTGAGACCTCATGAATTTCTACTATTTCATTGCTATATTCTACAACACCAGACTGAGTAGTACCTATCCATATATTATCTTCATTGTCTAATATTACATCACTACGCAAAAGATTAGGCAAATCAGAATTCTCTGAGTTAAATATTGTCCATTCTCCTTCCTCAAATATTAACAGCCCACCATCCAAGGTATTAGACAAACAATATAGCACATCATCTTTAGCAAAAATAGATTCAATAGAAATAAATGAAAGGCCTAGTTCATCAGGATAATAATTCACCCATAAATCTCCAGTAAATTTTGCAACCCCTTCTGTACCCAATCCTACCCAAACAGTATTATTTTCATCAACATATAAATCAGAAATACTATTACTAACAAGGTTAGAATTGGAAGTATTATAAGTCGTCCAATCTATTCCATTAAATTTACAGACACCAGAATTTGTTCCTATCCATATATTTCCATTTTCGTCAATGTCTATAGATGTCAGTAAATTTGTTGCAATTTCAGAATTCTGAGTATTAAATATGCTCCAATCTTCTCCGTCAAAATAAACAAGTCCTGAATAATCATCTGCTAAAAACCAAACTCCTCCATTTGAATCACATCTAACTTTTGAGAATATATTAGTTGGCACCTCTGAATTATCTTCTATATAATTTGTCCATTCATTATTATAAAACTTTACAACTCCAGAAGCTTCCGACACAAGCCATACTGCTCCATCATCAGCAATATCTAAATCTTTTATATAAATATTTAACATTGATGAATTACCACGATTAAAAAACTCAGTGTACCCATCACTCTTTCTAATTTTTGCAATACCTCCCCAACTTGAAACCCAAATATTGCTACCATCTTCACATATAGATTGAACTTGACCTCCCGATGTATAATTATCCCATGCGTCAAATTGAGAAAATGTTACATTTACAAAAATTGTAAAAAGAATAAACAAACTGATTAGAGAAAATATCTTCATATTTTTTTCTTCTAAAATAACAAATAAAATAACACAAACCAAATCCAAACAATAACTTTAATAATATTTTATTAGGATTTATTCAGACTTAACGCTCACCACCCTCTGCATCAAAATCCCACCAATTATTAACACTAAACCTATTATTGTTGCAGTTTTAATTTCTTCACCAATTGTAATACTTACAATAAACAATGAAATAAACGGAGCAAAGTAAATCAGGTTACTCACTTTTGCTGTAGTCTTTGATAAGGAAAGAGCATTCATCCATAAGAAAAATGTAACACCCATTTCAAATACGCCTACATAAGAGACTGCAATTGCACCATTTATATTTGGAATTTTAATAGTTTTGGAAATCAGTCCATATATAAGAATATAAACAAATCCAAAAATAAAATTCATAAACAGCTTAACAGACTCTTTTCGTTTATCACGAATATTGACAAGCCAAAATGTAGCCCAAACAACTGTACTTCCGGCAGCAAGAGCAACACCGTATGCATTTGTAAATTTAAAACCAAAGACATCACCTCCCGTAGCAATAACAAAACTTCCTGAAAATGAGATTAAAATTGCAAAAAAACTTAGAAAATCGATTTTCTGTTTTAATACAGGTATAGACAACAAAACAAGAACAACAGGCCATAAATAATTAAGAGTTAAAGCTTCTTGAGCTAACAAAATATCATAAGCCTGAAACAATATAAAATAATAGAAAAAGGGATTTAAAAAACCTAAAATTGCTGAACTTACAATATCTTTAATTGTCTGTTTTCTTATTAAACCCCACTCTTTTCTAAAGCTAACAAATACAGTAAATACAAGTAATGAAATTAGTACAGACCAAAACAATAAGTTTACAAAGTCAACCTCCCTTAATGCAAGTTTAAATGCTGAACCTACCGTTGACCAACATAAAACTGCAAAAATTGCAAATAAATATGCTTTGGTTTGGTTTTTCATTTTTTCACAATAATACTATTTTAATTACTAAAATCTCCCTATTTTTGTAATAATAGATCAATAAATCAAATTGTTATGAAGAATGCAACATTAACTACATCTACATTTCTACTCAGCACCATTATTTCATTATTTTTGTTTCTTCCCTCATGTAATAAGTGGACCTATGATGAAGAACTAAACGGAATTCAATTCAAAAAATACAAATATTCTATTGGTGATAATGACACAATCAGTATTATTGGGTATATAGACTCAGATATGAAAATAAATAATATTGAATGTGCAGCCGGATGGATTCATCTTACACCAGATATGAATTTAAAACTTTTCTGTCTTGCAAAACCAAATCAAATAAAGAATGTTCTTTTACCAAAAGACACTTGGATAGTAAGTAATTATACATATGATAATTTAACAGTAGTCTTTCCAGAAGACACTCTTATTAATGAATTCCCTGTTAAAGGTGGTGGTGGATCAAAAGGAGCGCACACTTCCTTTTATGATAATGGAAATCTTAAAAGCTTTTTTCCATTTAAAAAATTTGAACATAATGGGATTATATACAAAAAAAGTATATATAAATCTGTAAAATTAAATGAAAACGGAGAAATTATCGGTCAGAATTAAAAAGCTTACCACTTTTACATTAAAAAACATTTCTATAATCTTCTAACGTATTGATATTCAACAAAATATTACAATCATTTATTTCTATTTTTCTTTTTATAAAATTCTTAAAATAATCTTTTAAAATAATATCATTCCGTTTTTCTGTAACAATTCTCTTTACCAGTTTAACAGACATAATGCAAGGGTGACCACCTTTACCTTTATATGATGGAGAAATACAATCTGCAGAATCTATATAACTCAAAAGACTTTTAACCAATTCTACATTAATAAAAGGGTTATCAATATTTGTAAAACACACTGGCAATTCAGGATTACATAATTCTAAACCCTTTTGTAAAGAATAAAACCTTCCTAAGTCAGGATTATCATTTAAAGCAATATGAAAGTTTTCAGGCATTTGACACCCCTTTTTTTCAAATTGTTCTTTACCAGATTCGTTTAATACTAGAACTATTTTCTCTGCTCCTGCCAAAGCGAATTCATCTATAATCTTTTCTGCAAATGTACTGTTCTCATCAAACATCAGGCTCCATTTGGGAACTCCCATCCTACCTGAATATCCTGCTGCTAAAATAACTGCTGAGAACTTGTTGGTCATGTTTTAATTTTTTACGAATATAGTAAAGATTATATTATCAACTAGTTTTTGTCATGGTCTTTGCGAATTTAATAATATCTCCAATCATTCAGACCGCATTTAGCAAAGACACATGCCAAAAACACAACAACTATCATAGTGTACACATGGTTAAAGAGGTTGCACACCTACGGCGTGCTTTATAATGTAAGCCAAATATCTTCAAAATGCTTTTTTTTTACTAAATTTGCTGTCCATTTGAAAATCAGAAGATATGACAGACAGATTTGAACCTATTGAACTAAAGCAATTATTACAGATAATTTTTAAGGAACTAGATAATAATAAAACAATCTTTGGAATTCCAGAAGAGTTATTTTTTAAACCATCAGATAAAAACCAATTCCAAACAGAAATTTTCAATCAGGAAATTGCATCTCCTTTAGGTGTTGCAGCCGGGCCACACTCACAAATGTCCCAAAACATTATAGGTGCATGGTTAATGGGTGGCAGATATATCGAACTTAAAACAGTTCAAACTCTTGATGAACTTGAAGTTGCTAAACCTTGTATCGACATGCAGGACGAGGGATATAACTGTGAATGGTCCCAGGAACTTAAAATAAAGCAAAGTTTTAATGAGTATTTAAATGCATGGATTGCAATTCATATTTTACACAATAAGTTTGGATTTAGAGGAGATTTAAATACAATCTTCAATATGAGTGTTGGTTATAATCTCGAAGGGATTATGCAAGATAATGTGCAATGGTTCTTTGAAAAGATGAATAATTGTGAATCTGAGTTAAAAGCCAAGATTTCAGAAATAGAAGACATATATCCTGAAATAAAAAATATTGATATTCCTTCTCAAATATCTGATAATATTACATTATCAACAATGCATGGATGTCCTGCAGATGAGATTGAGAGCATTGCCAATTATTTGTTAAGCAAAAAGAAACTGCATACTTATGTTAAGCTAAATCCTACACTTTTAGGTCCTGAAATGCTTAGAAATATCCTGAACAAAACTTCAAATTTCAAAACTAATGTTCCTGATATTGCCTTCGAGCATGATCTCAAATATCCTGATGCTTTAAATATTATCAGTGCATTACAATCTGTCGCAAAGAAAGAAAATCTTCAATTTGGATTAAAACTAACAAACACTCTGGAATCTGTAAATAATAAAAATATTTTTGGTTCTGATGTTGATATGATGTATATGAGTGGCCGTTCTTTACATCCGCTATCAATAAATCTGGCAAACAAACTTAATAAAGACCTAAAAGGTGAGATTCCTTTCTCATTTTCTGCAGGTGCTGATGCATTTAATGTTTCAGATGTTCTTGCTTGTAGTTTTAAAACTGTTACAGTAAGTTCAGATCTTCTTAAACCGGGTGGATATATGCGCTTAAACCAGTATTTTGAAGAAATTCAAAAAAGTCTGGATAAAACAAATGCGAAAGACATACAAAATCTGATTACTACTGCAGCTAAAAATGAAAATCCGGATTCTGCCAGAGCAATAAACCTTGAAAACTATGCAAAAGAAGTATTAGAATCAAATAAATACAAACGCGAATACATTGTTTCTCCTGATATTAAGACAAGTAGAAACTTAGGATATTTTGATTGTATTGCAGCTCCTTGTCAAGATACCTGTGCAACAAATCAAGACATTCCAAATTACATGTATCATACAGCAAAAGGAGATTTTGCAAGTGCGTACAAAACTATACTTCAAACAAATCCTTTCCCTGCAATTACAGGTATGATTTGTGACCATTTGTGCCAAAACAAATGTACTCGTGTAAATTATGACAGTTCATTACTAATTCGTGAAGTAAAACGTTTTATTTCTGAACAAGAGGAAGTAAAACGTGAAGTTTTTGGAACAAAAAACGGATTTAAAGTTGCCGTTGTTGGTGCAGGCCCAAGTGGATTATCATGTGCTTATTATCTTGCGTTAGCAGGATTCTCTGTTGACGTTTTTGAAGCTCAATCAAAAGCTGGTGGAATGGTACAGTTTGCTGTTCCCGGTTTCCGTTTAACAGATGAAGCTATAGATAAAGATTTTAAAAGAGTTACAGATTTGGGTGTAAGAATCAATTATAACTCAAACATAGATCAGAACAAATTTGAAGCATTAAAAAAAGATTATAACTACATATATCTTGCTCCGGGTGCACAATTGGCAGCAGATTTTAGGTTAGATGGAAATAATTCTGTTGGAGTTCTCGATTCACTTGATTTCCTTTTTAAAGCAAAATCCAATGAAGAAGCCGGACTAGGTAAAAATGTTGTAATCATTGGTGGTGGAAATACTGCTATGGATGCTGCCCGTACTGCTTACAGACTAGTTGGTAAAGATGGTAAGGTAACAATTGTATATCGTCGTACAATAAACGAAATGCCTGCAGATCAAGGCGAAATCAAGGCTGTGATTGAAGAAAACATGGAGATAATTGAGCTAGTTTCTCCCGAAAAAGTAATTGCTGAAAATGGAAAAGTAAAAGCAATTCTATGCAGCAGGATGAAACTAGAAGGTAAAGATGCATCAGGCAGACTAAGACCGGTAAAAATTGAAGGTTCTGAATTTGAAATTGCCTGTGATACTATTATCCCTGCTTTAGGTCAGAAAATCAATATCGACTTTATGGATAATGACTTACTAAAGTCAGATAAATCAGGGTATCAAACTCAAATAGATGATATTTTCATCGGTGGTGATGCAAAAAGAAATGCAGCAACTGCAATTATTGCTATATCAGACGGACGTAGAACTGCCGAAGAAATTATTGAAAAATCTCAGCTTAATCTTAAAATTCCAAGATTAACAAACGATAAACAAATCTCAAAAAGAGAATTGATTATTAAGAAAGCTAAAAGAGTATCTGCTCCTAAAATTCTTGAAACAGAACTTAATGACAGACAAAACTTTAATTTAGTAAGCAAGACTCTGGATCAGGAAACAATCGTTGATGAAGCAAAACGTTGCCTTTACTGTGATGAACTTTGTAACATTTGTACAACTGTTTGTCCAAACTTTGCAAATTACTCCTATGATATTGAGCCGGTAAAATATAATTTGAAGAAAATTGTATTTGATGGTAATAGTCAATATAGTCTGGTAGACGATTTTATATTTGAAGTAAAACAAAAACATCAAATATTGAATATTGCAAACTTTTGCAATGAATGTGGTAATTGCAATACCTTCTGTCCTACTAATTCAGCGCCATACAAAGAAAAACCCAAGGTACATTTAACCAAAGATTCATTTGACAATGCTCCTATAGGATTCTGGTTAGATAAGGACAAACAAACCATTTATTATAAAAACGCAGAGACTATCGCATCACTAACAGAAGTAAACAACATTTTTGTTTTTGAAATTAAAGGAACAATTGTTAGTCTTGATAAGGATTTCAATGTGATGGAGGTTACAGGTAATATGTCGAAAAAAGAGCTTGGTTTGAGTTTGGCTGGAGAGATGAGTGTTGTGATGGTTGGGTGTTATAATTTGTAATTTGATGAAATCAAATCCCAAACTGCATTTATGTCGTACGAATCGTCATGTAAATCATGATTATTCGAAAAAAGGGATATACTACATAACATTAAACACACAAAATTCTGTTCCGTATTTGGGTAAAATCGAAAATAATGAAATGATTTTATCCGAATATGGTAAAATTGTTAAAAACGAATTATTAAAAATTCCCGAATATCATAAACGTGTCATTTTGGACGAATGGATTATAATGCCGAACCATTTGCATTTTATTATAAAATTGGAGGATTATGATTTTGATAATGGAATATCAAATATCGATACCAATGTAGGTTCGATTCATGAATCGAACCTACATGAATCGAAACCAAAATCATATTCAACAATACGGCGTAACATGTTAATCCCCAAAATCATGGGGAAATTTCAAATGAAAACGTCCAAACAAATAAATATCCAACGAAATACCCCAGGGCAAAAAAATTGGCAAAACGATTATTATGATGTGATAATTTATGATAAATATGAATATGATCGAATAAAACAATACATCAAAGACAATCCAAAGAATTGGAAACCAAAAAAATAATTAAATCATCACTTCTGTATAAAAACCTCACCCACAGGTAGTATTTAAAAATAATTGATACAGATTTACAAACTTTTTTGTAAATTTGCCGTCTGTATGCAAACAAGACGCGAAGGACTTATCCAGCGGGAGGAAACCATACCAGATATAAGATAATGATTACAAACAGGTTATTTAGTTTATAACCCCGGTGTTGTTATCTTTATTTTAAATATTAAAACATTAAATATTTGATTATGATTGAGTTAATTAACAAAGTAACAAATGAAAAAGCATTAGAAAATGCTATCAAAGTGTACAAAGAAAGAGGTATTATCCTTCCAACTTTCAAACAACAACAAAATCCGGAGTTAATCCCTGATAACATCAAAGAACAACTTAAAAATATTGGTCTTTGGGAAATCAACCCTTTAAACCTATTTAGAATTACCTGGAAAAACGAACCTAAAGAAAAAGGTGGGTTATATGGTGATGTAAACTATATCGAACTTCCAAAAGAAATTACAGGCGTAGATGCAAGAATTGTTCTATTGGTTGGAAAATGGTTCCCAACAGGAGCTCATAAAGTAGGTGCTGCTTATGGATGTCTTGCTCCGAATATTACAACAGGTGGATTTGATCCAACTTATAATAAAGCAGTATGGCCATCAACAGGTAACTATTGCCGTGGCGGAGCTTTTGACTCAAAGCTAATGGGGACAGAGTCTGTTGCTATTCTTCCTGAAGAAATGTCACAGGAAAGATTTACATGGCTACGCGATGAAATTGGTTCTGAAGTAATTGCTACTCCTGGTTGTGAATCAAACGTAAAAGAAATTTACGACAAATGTTGGGAAATTCGCAGAACAAGACCTGAGTGTGTAATATTTAATCAGTTTGATGAATTTGGAAATGCTGTATGGCACTACAATACCACCGGTAAAGCAATTGAGGAAGTATACAATAAGATTAAAACTGACAAGAGTACTCTATCTGCATACGTTTCAGCAACAGGTTCAGCAGGAACTATAGCTGCAGGTGATTATTTAAGAACTCTTATTCCTCAAATTAAAGTTGTTGCTTCTGAAGCACTTCAATGCCCTACTCTATTACTTAATGGTTTTGGTGGCCACAGAATTGAAGGTATCGGTGATAAACATGTCCCTTGGATTCATAATGCTAAAAATACTGACGTAGTTACGGCTATTGATGATGAAGATTGTATGAGAATTCTTCGTTTATTTAACGAAAAAGAAGGTCATAATTACTTAAAATCATTAGGAATCGATCAAGATATTATCAACGAACTACATCTTTTAGGTATTTCAAGCATTGGAAACTTATTATCTGCAATCAAAACAGCAAAATATTACGAGATGACAAGTGAAGACGTTATTTTTACAGTTGCTACTGATTCTGCTGATATGTATCAATCAAGAATTGCGGAACTAACAGCTGAAAGAGGTAATTATAATGAACTTCAGGCTGCACGCGATTTCGAAAAATGCTTATTAGGTGAAAGAACTGATAACATGAAGGAGTTAACATACAATGATCGTAAAGCAATTCATAACTTGAAATATTACACTTGGATAGAGCAACAAGAAAAAGATCTTGAAGACTTAAATCAGATGTGGTATGACCGTGAAATTTGGTCACAAATATTTGCTCAGATTGATCGTTGGGATGAACTTATCAACGAATTTAACGAAAGAACAGGTTTATTGAAGTAGTCTATCTTGTGGATGATTCGAGTCAAATATTACCAATAGAGAACATTCAAAATAGAATTTACACTTTTAGAGGTGTTCAGGTAATGATTGACAGCGATTTAGCTGAACATTACGGTGTTGAAGTTAAACGTCTGAATGAACAGGTAAAACGAAATATTACCAGATTCCCTTATGAATTCAGGTTTCAGTTATCTGAATCAGAAAAAAATGAACTGGTCGCAAATTGCGACCGGTTCAATAAGCTAAAACACTCAACATCTCCACCTTATGCATTTACAGAACAGGGAGTTTCGATGCTTTCATCAGTATTGCGCAGTGCAACGGCTATTAATGCCAGTATTACAATTATCAATGCTTTTGTTCAAATGCGCAAATTCCTGATAAATAATGCCAGTGTCTATCAACGGCTTGAAACCATCGAGCATAAACAAATTATCACAGACTCAAAAATAGAGACAATACTAAATGCAATAGAATCAAAAGATGAATTGCCAAAGCAAAATATTTTCTTTAACGGGCAATTTTTCGACGCATACTTACTTATTTCTGACATTATTAAATCTGCAAACAACTCCATCGTATTAATTGATAATTATATTGATGAAACAGTTTTAACAATGCTCGACAAAAGGAAAAAAGAAGTGAATGCAATAATCTACACACCTGTTTTAACAAAAAAACTATCACTTGATTTACAAAAACATAATCAACAATATTCTGAAATAAAAATAAAAATTTATTCAAAATCCCATGATAGGTTTATAATTATTGATAATAAAGATGTTTATCATATAGGTGCATCAATAAAAGATCTTGGAAAAAAGATTTTCGCATTTTCGAAGATAGATTTTGATGCCAATTATCTCATTGAAAAACTTAATCAAAATACCAAATGACAAAGTTGAACTCAAAATTCAAATATCGGTGCATAGACTGTGGAAAAGAATACAGCGGATCTGAAACCATGTACCTCTGCCCCGAATGTAGTAAATTAAATACAGATGATCAACCACCAAAAGGTGTCTTAAAAACAATTTACGATTATAATGAGATTAAATCAAAAATCTCAGGATTCGAATATCTTAAAGATACCGGATACATTGATTTATTACCCATAGAATCACTGAAAAGTTTACCTGTACTAGAAGTTGGAAATACTCCATTATATAAATTCGACAAATTAGACAACCAAGTTCTGCCATACGAATTATATTTTAAAGACGATTCTCAAAATCCTACTTACTCTTTCAAAGACAGAGCATCAAATGTTGTATCAGCCTATGCAAAAGAGCAAGGATATGAAACCATTGTTGCAGCATCAACAGGCAATGCAGGTTCTTCTTTAGCAGGATTATGTGCTGCACAAGGTCAAAAAGCTATAATCATGGTTCCTGAGGCTGCTCCTATTGCAAAACTAACACAAATAATAATGTATGGAGCTACTATTGTACCTGTAAAAGGAACTTATGATGATGCTTTCGACCTTAGTCTTAAAGCAACAGAGGAGTTTGGTTGGTATAATAGAAATACAGCATATAATCCATTTACAATAGAAGGAAAGAAAACCGTTTCATTTGAAATTTTCTCACAACTTAACGAACAGATTCCTGACAGAGTATTTGTTCCGGTTGGTGATGGTGTAATTATCTCTGGTGTGTATAAAGGTTTTGAAGACCTTTTAGAACTTGGTTATATCGATAAAATGCCAACAATTGTTATGGTACAATCTGAAGGAAGTGATAATATTGTTCGCAATATGGACAGGGATAAATTTGAAGTCAAAGCAAGTTCAACAATTGCTGATTCAATTTCTGTTGATATTCCAAGAAGCTTTAATCTTGCAAAGCAATATATCAAAAAATACAATGGCGAATATCTAACAGTTTCGGATGAAGAAATATTGGCA